>CAYMOO010000047.1:5853-9724 GCA_964392185.1 uncultured Gammaproteobacteria bacterium | reverse complement strand
GCAACTTCCTCGACGGTCGAAAGCTCTTTTTCTTTCATTAAATGCTTAATATAGAACCGAAAGCCTTTTGCCGACGGAACCCGACCCGAAGAAAAGTGAGTTTTCTTGAGATACTCCTTTTTGGCGAGCTCGACCATTTCATTACGTATAGTTGCCGGTGAAACACCCAATTTGAATTTCTTTTCCAGTATCTCCGAACCTACCGGCATACCGGTGTCGGTATATTCTTTGATGATTGCGCTCAAAATATCTACTTGTCTTTGTGTTAGATTATCCATATTTAGCAATAATATAACAAGTCTGCTAAAGGATGTCAATCGAATTTTATTAGAATAATACTGTATTGTCGTTGAAAACGACAATACAGTATTGAATTAGGAGGCGAGTCTCCGTGAGATCTCGCTGAACGTAAGCAAAGTCGCATGCTTTTCACAGCAGAGGCGACCACACTCACAACCCCGCTCGCCTCTTTGGAAAGCGGCTACGAACTCCATCGCTTCCGTGTAAACAAACATCGGAAGGTTTTTGGGCACCTCGACACCAGTTACGATCGCCAGTGCCACCACCCCCCATAGACCTGGCTTCTGTGAAAAATCCTCGTGCGCCCATCTATCGATAATACTATCGATATTGATGGGCGGATCATCATTTTCCGAATACCACATGGGGAAACCAGGTCTATATATCGGAAAATCATATTCAAACTTTGGCTTTTTCTTGGCCATACAAAACTCCTTTATTGTATGTACAAGATTTATCTATCCAACTGCGATTGTTGAATCAAATAAACCCATAATATTATACAAATATATACTTTCTACGTAAACACATTGATGAAGAATAGAATATAGGGGAAGATGAATGTCATGCTGTCGGTCGAATGACCAACAGCATGACAAAAAGTTAGGCAAGTTGGTTGATGCTGATATAGTGGTCGATCGTGCGGAGTGCGATCTCAAGTTCACAAGTCAGATTGCCACACGGGCAATGTCGAAGACCTCTACCATATCCTGCCAAAATCTGCACCGCTTCTGTATACACAAACATAGGCAAATTATTGGGAACAGGCTGATTACTCATAATCGACAGGGCGACAACCCCCCATAAACCAGGCTTCTGCTCAAAGTCACCCAAAAAATATCGCATAACGATATCTTCTGGAATAACTGCGTACTGGTTTTCGACCTGCTCCCATACAAATTTGTCCGGTGACTGTCTCGGAAAATTGTAGACAAATTGCGGTGCTTCTGCTTTCTTAGCACACATAAATACCTCCATTACATCTTCCCCTATTTGAAAGAACAAAGAACATGGATTTTAAAAGGGCAGCGTATACCCGATTAAAATAACCCATAATATTATACATTACATAACATATACCACAACAAATAGATGTGCTATATTACTGATATGAAAATAAAAATCGGTGCCCATCTATCGATATCGGGCGGATATGCAAACCCCCTTAAAAAAATTAAAGAGATCGGTGGAAACACTCTACAAATATTTTCAACTTCTCCACGCGGATGGAGTTTCGCCAAACCTTCGGAAGCCGAAGTCGCTGAGTTTAAGGAACTCAAAAAAGAATTTGATATAGATCCTATTTATTTTCACGCCTCTTATCTAATCAACCTTGGAAACCATGAACGAGGCGGCGAAATCTCCAAAAATTCTCTCAAACACGAACTCAAACTCGCCGCAAAAATGGGCGTGAAGGGATCTATCGTACATCTGGGTTCATTCAAAAACCATGATGAAAAAGTCGCTCCGGCCGACATAAAACAACAGGAACATTTTCAAACTCTTGTCGATAATATAAAAGACATTCTCAAAGATTCCCCGGAAGAATCATTATTTATGATTGAAAACGCCGGCAACCGTAAGATCGGCAGAACTATCGAAGAAATAGCGACTATTATAAAATCGGTGAATAATAACAGACTCAGAGTATGTCTCGATACCTGCCATCTGCATGCTGCGGGCTACGACATATCGACTATCGAGAAACTGGATGAATTCTTGGCAGTCTTTGACAAGCTCATCGGTTTGAAAAAGCTGGAATTATGGCACCTGAATGATAGCCGAGATCCGTTTGGATCACTGAGAGATAGACACGACAACATTGGAGAAGGTATGATAGGTGCTGATGTTTTCAGAATTATTATCAACCACGATAAATTGAAAAATATCCCCTTTATTATCGAAACCCCGGGCTTCGATGACAATGGTCCGGATAAAAAGAATATCGATATCTTGAAATCATTAATACAAGAGTGATCTGTTTATGGAAAAAATTTTAACCGCACTCGTAAAGGGTATACAGAAAAAACCTTACCACGATCCTCAGACAGTAAAAAAATTTCTCGAAAGAATAAGGCAGGGACCGCCCTATTTACGCGATGAAGGACTTGAGGCGCATTTCTGCACATTTTTAGCTCCGGTGAATCTTAAAGAGAGAAAAATATTTATCGGACATCATAAAAAAGGAGACAGTTGGATGCCGCCAGGCGGACATATCGACCTCGGGGAAAATCCTATAGATACTGTGGGACGTGAGTGGTACGAAGAACTTGGATTTGTTATGACTGATGAAAAAATTGAACTATTCGATATATCGATGATTACAATCAAAAGACCCAACCAAAAGTGCAAAATCCACTATGATTTCTGGCACATGGTTCATAGCGATCTCAAGCTTTTTAAATACGACGAAAGGGAATTCTACAAAGCCGGCTGGTACGACATCGTGCAGGCCTGCGACATGGTGACCAATCCGGTTTATAAAATCGAGTTTGCCAAACTGCGCGAACACTTCTTTAAGGTATAATTGGATCATGGTTGTTTTGCCTAAACATATCGATGGATTTATGGAAGTATTCCGTAAAAATGGTTTTCAAGCGTATCTTGTCGGCGGCGCTGTGCGTGATTTGATATTGGGACAAGAAATAACCAACTGGGATTTCACGACGAATGCCAAACCGGAAGAAATTCAAAAAATATTCCCAGATTCTTTCTATCATAATACCTTCGGCACAGTAACCGTACCGTTTGAACCATCGGGAGAAAACAAACCGCACTTATTTGAAATCACGCCCTTCCGTCGTGAATCGGAATACAAAGACATGCGTCATCCGGATAAAATCGAATGGGCAAACACCATAGAAGAAGACTTAAAAAGACGTGATTTCACCATAAATGCGATGGCCTACGACGGACAGAAACTCGTAGATCCATATGATGGCATGAAACACCTTAAGCAGAAAACTATCGTTGCCGTCGAAGACCCGGATAGAAGATTTAACGAAGATGCTTTGCGACTGATGAGGGCGGTAAGATTTGCCTCAGAGCTTGGATTCTTGATAGAAGACAAAACCAGATCCGCCATAAAAACCAATGCCCCTCTTATACAACACATCTCCTGGGAAAGAATTCGGGACGAGTTCCTAAAAATCCTTGCCTCCGACCATCCGGCAGAAGGAATATTGTTTTTACGCAATCTCGATATTTTGAGCTATATATTGCCTGAAGTAAATATCTGTTTTGCCGTGCCACAAAAGAGCCCAAAAAGACATCATATCTACGATGTGGGAACACATCTTGTGATGGCTCTGAAAAATTGCCCTTCGAAAGATCCGATCACACGTTTCGCAACACTCATCCATGATATCGGCAAAGCGCAATCATTTCGCAAAGATGAAAAAACCGAGTTGATTACTTTTTATAACCACGAGGTGATAGGCGAACAACAGGCCAAGCAAATAGCTGCCCGCTTCCGCTTATCCAATAAACAGTCGGAAAAATTGGTAAGACTGGTTGCGAAACACCAGTTTACTGTTTCTGAGTTGCAAACAGACAAAGCAGTGCGACGCTT
>CAYMOO010000047.1:0-5753 GCA_964392185.1 uncultured Gammaproteobacteria bacterium | reverse complement strand
GGCACATGCCAAATGCAAGAATATGGTGAGGTAGTGTCTGTACATAACAGAGTACCATTAGAATAAAATTTAACCTGCGTGACACCGACATTATCTGTGGCACTTCCATATATTGTCACATCAGTATCTCTTTTTACTTTTGCTCCATTTACAGGTGAAGTAATAGAAACCGACGGCGCTATAATATCTGGTGTTGGGGTTGGCGTAGGAGTAGCAGTGGGTGTTGCTGTAGGCGTGTTGGTTGGTATGTTCGTAGGTGTGAGCGTTGGAGTTGGCGAAGCAGCTCGAGGACCTATACCCATATAAACATAATCGATCCAAACATCAGAAGTGGATTGACCAACACCAAAAGTAAGGAATGTGTCTGCAAGTGATTGGGTAGCCGGATAAGTAAGTGTGTATTCCTGCCAATTCGTGCTTAAGGCTACAGTACTATTGAAGTATTGATGAACATAAATACCGGTACCAGTCCCGTCTTGAACAAGGACATTGATATTCCGCGGTTGAGCCGCTTTCGCCCAAAAATCAATAGTATATGTAGAATTTGCATCTGTAGGTATATATCTTTGGACTAACGACACATTGGTTGGAGATGTACCCGTTACTCCAATCCCTAATCTTGCCGAAGATAAGCCATCAATAGATGTAGTTATATCTTGATTGAGACTACCGGTATAGCCGTAGTTGGTATAAAGTATCCATGGATAACTCCAACTGTTTGGAGCGCCCAGACCTTCAAATGAATCGTTACTGACTAAATTAACTCCCAACTCGGAAGCAGTCACAGTCGTAACAGAGTATTTACTTGCTCTTACTATAAGAAAAGCAAAAATAACAATGCTTAATAAAATAACTAGAACTTTATTTTGATTTTTGCGCATACCATTTAGAGTAGTACTTTTTCTAAACAAAAGCAAGTAATGTAGTTTTTTCGTCAGTAATAAAAGTACATGGCCCGTGACCCGGATATACAATGGTTTGGCCGGGCATCTCTAATAGCTTATTAACAGAATCAAAAAGTTGTCGTTTGTCACTGTAGGAAAAATCATACCTCCCAATACTTCTACGGAAAAGCGTGTCACCAGAAAACAATTTTTTTTCTTTTTCAAAATACAATGAACAACTTCCGGGGGTATGCCCAGGTGTCTTTATGATGCTGAAGCTAAAATTTCCAATCTTCATCTTGCCCGCTTTCATATTTTTAGATGACTGGGGTGGTATCACTTCCGGATCGTATCCTAGAAAATACTTAGCCGTCTCCCCCAATCTGTTTATCAAAAAATCATCCTCGTCGCATATATAAAAAGGCACCTGTGGCACAGAAAGTTGCAGTTCGCCAACGGCCATAACATGATCGAAATGTCCGTGAGTCGCGATCAAAGCCAGTAGCCGCAGTCCTCTCCTCGAAATTTCCTCCAACAAAAACGGTGCGTCATCGGCTGGATCGATTATCAGACATTCTTTATCTTTAATTAAGAAGTAGCAATTGGCCTGTAACTGACCAAGGGGAAATGATATTATCTCCATCTATTATTTAGCTTTGTGATATCGCTTTCTAATTAACGCTAATATCGGGGACGCGACAAAAGGTGAAGAGTATGTACCGGTCACGGTACCAATAAGTAATGTGATAACAAAAAATCTAATAGCGTCTCCGCCAAGCAAACTAAGCGCCAGTAACATAAAAATTATCGTCATGGAATTGTTGGTGGATCGGACCAAAGTTTCGGTAAGCGCTCTGTTTATAAGATGATCCGGGTTGGCGTTGCGCTCTGTTTTAAGGTATTCCCGTACTTTATCGAATATAACAATAGTATCATGAACAGAGAACGACATGGAGATAAGTATCGCGGTAACAAACATCGTGTCGACTTCGGCTCCAAAAAAATGGGAAAGCAAAGAATAAGAACCGAATACGACAAGCATATCGTGAAATAAAGCTATTATTGCCGCCAAAGCGAAATCAAACCCTTTAAAAGCGAAGCTCATGTAGCCTAGAATGACAAGAACACTGATTGCGGAGGCGATAAGTGTTTTGTATAAAGTCTCCTTACCCAATGTCGGACCGACTGTTTCCGATTTTAAAACTTTCAGCTTTGAGCTTGTCTTCTGCTCTAATTCTTTCTTCAGCTCTGCTTCCTTTTTTTCATCTATTGCCTTTGTGCGAGCGGTAAGCTGATTACCTGATACTTTCAAAGAAATTATCTGTACTCCTCTGGATTTGAAAGCCTGATTTATAGTTTTTTGATCTGTTTTTTTACTAAATTCGTAGTTTATGTTCGTGCCGCCGACAAAATCTATCGAATAAACATAGCCCCATCGGACAACGGAAAATAAACCACTACCGATAACTATCAAGGATATCGCGTAATAAAGCCAGCTGTATTTAAGAAAATTAATCATATTTATAGAACCATTTTATAAGTCTGCGCGTGACGACAAGACCGGTAAATAAACTGGTGCCGACACCGATTGCAAGAGTTAGAGCAAATCCGCGAACCAAACCGAACTGAGGCAAAAACTCCCAGTTGAGTGGGTTAAAAAGTATAAAAGCTATCAGTAAAGTCGTGACATTCGCATCTTTTATAGCGGAAATTGCCTTGCCAAAGCCGAGACGTACCGCGATTTCGGTGGATTTTCCTTTCCTTTGCTCCTCTTTAATACGTTCGAAAATAAGTATATTTGAGTCGACCGCCATTCCGATTGATAGTATAAAGCCGGCGACACCCGGCAGAGTAAGCACTACAGGAACAGAACGGAATAAAGCAAAAGATATCAATCCATATACTATAAGTGCCATAGAAGCGATTATACCCAGTCGACCGTAATACATAATCATAAATGCAAGAACCAATCCTAGGCCTACAATACCGGCGTACAAACTTTTTTGCACCTCAATTGCGCCTATAGTTGGGCCGATATTACGCTGCTCAACAATCTTTATAGGCACTGGTAAAGCACCAGAATTTATGGCTATTGCGAGTTGTTTGGCACCTTCGACGGTAAAATTACCGGAGATAACGGCATTACCATCCAAAATAGGTTGCTGCACCACGGGTGCCGAGAGCGGATAATAATCGAGAAATATACCCACCTGTTTTTTGACGTTACGCGAAGTAACTTCACCAAACAGTTTGGCTCCGCGCTGATTAAACTGCAATGTTACTTCCGGTTCCCCGTTTTGATTGTTGAATGTGACGGTGGCTTTTTTGACATCGGCTCCCGTTAGGCCGGTTTCCTTATTCAGCTTATAAATTTCGGGGGTGGTTGATGCAATTTTAGGATCGAGATTGCCTTCTTCCTTAAAAGTTAATTGCGCAGTCGCACCTATAAGACCGACCGCTTGTGAAACATCTTCTATACCAGGCAAATCGACACTTATACGGTGACTTTTACCGGATTTTATAGTTTGTACCGTAGGCTCCGAAACACCAAATAAATTTACCCGCCGCTCGATTATGTCGCGTGCGGAATTGATAGCATCCTGCAAATCCTCCGACTTTATTTTTGAAGTATCTGCTTCAAAAACCAAATGACTACCACCACTTAGATCTAAGCCTAAATATGTTTTGAAATCTTTTTCTATTTTTCTGTCGCCTTGCATATAAGAGATTGTCGGGGGTTTAAGAACGAAGTCGAATTTCTTTTTTCCGATTGAAAATTTGACAGGATAATATTCGGGGAGATCGATCCATAGGACCGTCATAATAACAAAAACCGCCAATATTATCTTAAATGTACGCATAGAGAATTACTTATTTTACCAGATCTTCTTCCTGACCGATGAGCATAATTTTCGGTTGTTTGAGGAACTTCCAAATAAAAGGGTCATTGTTTTTCTTACGGAAGGCAAATTCATCTTCTGTCATAACTGTATAATTTATTTCACGGCCAAATGCTTGTTCGGCCTCACTCATTGCTGCAACAACCTCGGGTATCACAATTATGCCGACGAGAAGAAGATAAATTTCGTCCTCGGGGATAGTAATTTTCTTTGAAAATTTGGTAGAGACAACCGCAAACTTAACTTTACCGATCTTCGTTATTTTTTCATATAATCCATTCGCCAACTTTGAAGATTTGGTAAAAAGTCTCAGGAAATCGTCATAAAATATATAGGATTTATTAAGGTTATAAAATACCTTATTTTGCCTTTTTTCCCGATGAAGTACTTTACCTTCGGACAAAATATCAAGCTCACGTTTAACCGCGTTTACCTCTTCTCCTATAAGCCGGACTATATCGCGCAAATAATGCTGTTCCGCCGGATTATGGAAAAATAATTCCAGTATTTTCCTTCTTGTTTTTGAAGTTATGATGGTGCGCAGCATATACAAACAATGGTGCCGCCGCTTTTAATTAATAGGTTACTTTGTTTTCAAGCGGCAATATCTCGATGAATATTTTACCACGGACGAAGCTCACGTCTTTACCTTTTGAATCGGTGAACGACATTCGGGTATATCCATCTTTTTTGTGCCAAGTTATTTTTTCCGCATTTCCGTTCTGGAATAGATAGCCATTGCCGTTACCCAGAATATCATAATATAAATGTTGCCCTTTCTCGTAACCATCGTGCACGACAGACTCTTTAGCCAAAATAACTACCAAATTTTTTGCTTCAAGAGGTTTCTTGGTATTTTTATCAAGATGTGACTCTCCCCCATTTTCTCTAGTATAAATATTGTTTTTCTGGTCATACTTCCAGTTCACCGAATAATCGGAGGCGAACTGATCCCAAAAACCGAAACCAATAGCGCCAACCGTACCACGACTAGACTCTGCTGCATCTTCGGCAAAGCTCCACTTTTTGAATTTAGTGTCCCATGCCACACCATCTTCGTCGACATTGGATAATTTACGTTTTTTGGCGGCATATTCCCACAGCTTGGCAGTGTCGGTATACATAGTATGCTCCGTGTCGGTGTTGGGTATGCGCTCGTAATCGCGCCAGAAATATGGGAAAGACATACCGTATAAAGGATCCATATCGGAGTATGCGAACCACTTGAGTTTTTTGATTTCACCAAGAGCATCTGCCTTTCCGTCTTTATTGGCGCCGCCGACGTGGGCGTATAAAGGATAATCTCCATATTCCTGAAGCATTCTTATAAAGTAAATCCTGGCCGATCGTACCGGACCAACCGGTTTGGCGTCGTTACAATAGAATATATTAAGAAAACGAGTTATCCCGCCTTCGGCAACTGCTTCATATGTGATATCGGCAGAGTTAATACCAGACTGTGGACGTGCGTCTTTATGATTTTCGACCATAATACCAAGCGGGCGGCGTGTTTCCCATTTTTCTTTTTTAGATACAGGATAGAGCTTGCCGTTCATGGGACACTCTTCGGTTGCGGGTTCGCTGGAGTCGGTCGATGAAGGCTGATTATCTACTCCACCTTCACTCAATGGAGTGCGATAAGATGTTTCATTACCGGATTCTGTGGATGAATTGCTAAAAAAATATGCGTAGGAGGCCGCCGTGCTCAAAACATACAAAACCACACCCAAAATAATTGCCAGTTTTTTATTATTCATACGACATTCTATATCATAACTCTAGTTTTTTGCAACCTTTATGGATAGTCAAATAACGCACATACAACTATAAAATACGCGCTTCAATAGAAGTCAATACGAAATAGAAGTAAACATAACCCAAACCCATCGAGCTAATATTGGTTATAAAAGACACGCTCAAGCTTTCTCTGAAGTTTTTTTTATATAGAATAAACCAGAGACATGATTCA
>CAYMOO010000046.1:0-9727 GCA_964392185.1 uncultured Gammaproteobacteria bacterium | reverse complement strand
CTACCCACAGGGCAACCACCAGCCAACAACCCAACGGCAACACCGGTAAATAACCAGCCAACAGCGACGACCATACCTACTCAATGTACACAAGCAGACGCACCATATTTTACCGCTCCGCAAGGAAATACGGTCCCGGCAGGGAGCGCCTATAACATATCCTGGTCTATTCCGACCGGGTCCAACAAATTTTACCTGCGCATAAACGATATGGGCGTCAACAACAGCGAACAAAGATTTAGCGGCAATTGCGGCGCTACACAATTCCCCGGAGATATTTGTGCAGACAACCTCTCAAGCAATAACTTTTCTTATACCTTCCAAAACGGACACACCTATGCGCTTTGGGTACACGCCAATAATGCCTGCAGCTTCTCCGTCGCGGGGAGCGTGAATGTTACGGCAACCAGCGAATCTAAAGCCTGTACCGTTCAGGGGTATAAAATTTTGGCCAGCACCGGCAACCAAGATCAGGAAACCGCAGGATTAAATCTTTCTATAAAATCACCCAATAATACAACTTTGTTTACATCGACCACAAACCCCTATTCCTTCTCCGTCGCCGGGAACCAAGATTATACAGTGTCGACCGATTTACCAACCAGCCAAGGTTATACCGCTTCATCAACGTTATGTACAAACAAAACAGACTGTCATAAAATTAACGACCAAAGTCTGGCAAACGGAACTACGCGTAGTTTCCGGTGTCCCGAGGGAGGTTATGTAGACCTTTGGTGGCATTATCAAAAAACTTCACAATGCGAAACGCCCTCGACTCCATCCATCACAAAAGTCACCAGAAACCCGCAAGGAGTATTACTACCTTCGATCGATCAAATCGATATCGCTTGGCAGACTGCAGATAAACCGACTGTACCATATATGTACAAACTGGAAATGTCGACAGACGGACAGCAAACCTGGTCCACAATCCTGAATAACTACAAAGAAACCAGCCATACGACATACATCAACGACGACACCTCAATATGTACTCGTGTAAGCGCTATAAACAATTGTGGCGCCATAGGCAAAGCGTCGGAAGTTGTATGTTCTACACTGGCCCCGACACCGACGCCTATTTCTACTTCACCTTATCCTACGCCCACGCTCAAACCCACAACGGCTCTGCTCCAATGCTACGGTACACAACACTGCACCAATGGAAATACGACGATGTTTGAGTACTGTGGCAACTGTGAAGGCGCTGGCTGTGCCGGAGGCGGATTTACCTGCCGCAACAGCACCATGACCTGTAAAACATATCCTGGTAAAGTATTTTACTTTGACGATGTATATCCGATCGACTGTAAATTATTGAGTCCAACTCCGACAAATTCACCTCTGCCACAACTTACCTGTTCAAACTGTGATATTAGAAATCCATATCTATGTTCGACAATTGCCGCGACAGGTTCAGGAAGGGCAGCGACAACTTTCTGTCACGATAGATTGGCGCCGGCCTCCAGCTATAGTTGTACAAAATGCGAGATACCGGCCTCCAAAATTACACCCACGGTAACACCAAAGGCTAGTATTACATATTCCCAACCGGAGCAGGCAACCTTTTCCACATCCAGCAATCAAACCCGCGAAAAAATAGGTAATTTGCTTGAAAGAGTAACCATCCAGTGGAACCCGATAAAAGAAGGAGCGATTAAGCTGGAAATAAGTTATGACGGCGTAACTTGGGAAACAAGACTGAACGGCACAGAACAATATCCCTACAATTATTACACAACTACTGTTGCCAATGTTGTCGACAGGCCGATAATCGCGCGGATATCGGTCGTTACACCGGATGGTCAACAAAGCCAGACAAACACAACCATATTCGATCCGTTAGCACAAACGACCACCGCGCCAACTCATGCGGCATCCTGGACGCGTCCAACGAGTGCCCCGGTATCGCCAATGATCGTTGCGGCCGGCGGACTCATAGTCGCCGCCGTTATTGCCGGATTCATGATAGGTATATAACCGGAGCAGGTGTAGATACGGTATAATATTTGCGATATGAAGATATACAATACACTTTCCGGAAAAATAGAGAACTTTATTCCCTTAAAAAAAAATAAACTGGCTTTATATACCTGCGGACCTACAGTATACGATTATAGCCATATTGGCCATATTCGGACATATATCGGCTCCGATGTGCTCAAACGAGCATTTTCCTATTTGGGATATGATGTAAATCATATAATGAATATAACCGATGTCGGTCACTTGGTAAGCGACGCGGACGAAGGCGAAGACAAACTGGAGAAAGGGGCTAAAAAAAGCGGCAAATCCGTCTGGGATGTGGCAAAATTTTATACCGATTATTTTCTGAACACGATCAAACAGGTCGATGTCATCCCTCCGTCGATTTTAGCCAAGGCCACCGATCATATCCAGGAGATGATCGATTTAATAAAAATTCTGGAAAAAAATGGCTACACATATACAACAGAAGAAGCCGTCTACTTCGATATATCAAAATTCCCCGACTATGGAACGCTTTCACATCAAAAAATACAAGACAAACTGACTGGTGCCCGCGAAGAGGTAAAGGTTGATAAATCCAAAAAAAACCCGGCCGACTTTGCCTTGTGGTTTAAGCGTACCGGCAGATTCGCCGATCATGCCATGCATTGGGACTCGCCTTGGGGAGACGGTTTCCCGGGCTGGCATATCGAATGTTCGGCGATGAGCATGAAATATCTGGGAGACACCATAGATATTCATACTGGGGGAGTGGACCACATACCGGTTCATCATGAAAACGAAATCGCTCAATCGCAGGCGGCAACCGGCAAACAATTCGTACGGTATTGGATCCATTACAATCATCTCTACGTCGATGGCAAAAAGATGAGTAAATCATTGGGTAATTTTTATACCATAGATGACGTTCTGAAAAAGGGGATCGCCCCGCACGCCCTCAGACTGCTTTTCCTTCAGACTCATTACAGACAGGAGATGAATTTTACTTGGGAAGCTGCCTTAGCCGCAAATAACGCTTACAGTAAGCTGAAAGACAGAGTCCGCGAATTGCGTACTCAGACAACAAGACAAATGCTATCGGAAGATAAATTGGGTACGATCGACAAATTCGGGATGCAGTTTAGACAAGCATTGGAAAACGATCTTCAGATTCCACAAGCCCTGGCCGTCATGTGGGAAGCACTCAAGTCCAGTATCCCTTCGGAAGACAAACTCGATCTTATTTATGAGTTCGACAAAGTGTTTGGTCTGGGGCTCGGCAATATAGACAGTGAGAGCATACCCGAAGAAATCGAGGCGCTTGCCCAATCGAGGAAGCTGGCAAAAAAAAGCGGTGAATATAATGAAGCCGACGAGCTAAGAAATCTTATCAAAGAAAAGGGGTACTCTATAGAAGATACTGCCGAAGGATACAAAATAAAAAAATCAGTTTGATTTACTTTCCTGAAAATGTGAGTATACGACTACTTGTGGGTAATGATAGCTCGAATCTTCGAACGAATAGCCATAGACTATCAAATTGAGATATGGCTTTTCGTAAAGATTAAATATTTTCATTTTATATTCTGGAGTCCATTCATATTGTCCGACCTCATCAACTACATATTCGTAATCTTTATCACTCGTATCGGTAACAGTTATAATGTCACCTTTTTTTAATGTCGAAAGCCCATCGAATACACCCGGCGCCCCTTCGGGATTCTTATCGAGTGCGGCAAATACTATACTTCCACGTTCGCCTAGCCGGTATTCCGATTCATACCATCCTACACGATTAACATCTCCCGGAAGTGCAATATTCCCATTTTCCGTTTTACCGACAACCTCGATAAGTATTTTCTTACCAAGAGGTCCTACATTCACGAATTTTGGTAATTGGCTATAATGAACTTTGTCCTTCGACAATTGAAATGGCATGACGGTACGAGCCGAAGTAGGATATGTCATCAACGTAACATATGCCAATCCGCCGATAATTATCGCCGTGGAGATGAGCATTATTAGCAATGTCTTCGTCATAGTGATATTATATCAAATAGATCAAAAGTATAACTAATGTAGCAAATCTTTTTTAAAAATAAGTAAGAAGAACAAAATGAAGGAAATAAGGAAACATGATATGAGTTAGCTGTCGATATTCGCCACAATTGCATTACCTTTTATTGTTCAAAGTTAACAATTGTATAGATTCTTCTCCCTTCGTTCCGAAGGGACTAAAGGCATTCGCTCAGAATGACATTGTTTTGTTGTTTCGTTACGCGCAAGGCACGCCTCAAAATGACAATAGTGATTTATCTGTCATTCTGAATGCTGCGATAGCAGCATGAAGAATCTATTCCTTGATTACTTCTTGACATTAACATTCATACTAGTATACTAGTATATATGAAAACAGAAAAATATCTCGATGAACTCCTGGAAATGTTACTGTCGATAAACGACAAAAAAACTTTACTAAATTTTCTCGAAGGAATATTCACTCCCAAAGAACTCGAAGAAATACCGACCAGATTACAGATTGTAAAACTGCTCAAAAAAAATATCCCACAGCACGAAATAGCGGAAAAACTCGGTGTGGGTGTGGCGACAGTCACACGGGGTGCAAATGAAATAAAAAGGAAAAAATTCCAATCGGTAAAATGAATGGAAAATCAAATATTCTATATAGACTTACCATCCACCGATGTGTTCCGGTTATTCGAAAAAATCGAGCCGGAATTCGATGATTGCTTTATACTCGAATCACTGGGTGAGTACTCCGATCAGTCTCGCTATACCGTTATAGGATTCGCTGCGGAAAAAATAATACATTCCGCAGATAGCAACTATACTTCATTGAAAAAATCTTTACCGTATATAGCTTCCGGACAAAAATATACCGGTGGGCTAGTGGGGTACATGACATACGATGCGGCCGGATATTTCGAACCGACTCTTAAACTCAAAACCAATCCAGGCTTCGGTCGCTTTCTTTTCGGTTACTATACCGACGGTATTATTTTCGACAAATTAACTGGGAAGACGTCTTATTTTTTCCGTAAAGAAAACAGATACGAAAAGTTGAAAAAAATTCTCCAAAACGACAAAAAAACCCACAAACCAAAGTTCAAATATGAAGGCGACTCCATGTCCCAGACAGAGCATAAACAGAATGTCGAGGCGGTTCAGGAACATATAAAATCCGGTGATATTTTCCAGATCCAAATCGGCTTCAAACAATACTTCAAAATAAAAGGAGATAAATTGCAGATATACAAAACACTAAGAAACGTCAACCCCTCACCATATATGTATTACCTCAAATTCTCCGGAAAAACAATAATTGGCGCCAGCCCCGAGCTTCTTTTCCGGATGACCGATGGATATATGGAAACTTTTCCGCTGGCCGGTACGATAGGCAGAGGAAAAAATGAATCAGAGGATATGGCTCTACGAAGAGATCTGTTAAGCAATCCCAAAGAATTAGCCGAGCACAGCATGCTTATAGATTTACATCGAAATGATATCGGCAGAGTGGCAAAGTTCGGCACAGTAAAGATTCGGAAAATGATGGATGTAAAAAAATTCAGTCACGTACAGCATATATCGAGTGAAATATCCGGATTGATAAGAAACGGGGAAGATATGTTCTCCGCTTTAGCTGCCAATTTTCCGGCCGGCACTCTCACCGGCACTCCAAAAATAGAAGCCATGAAGCTAATCGAAAAATACGAAAATACCGCGCGTGGACCATATGGCGGAGCCGTCGGTTATTTTGGCAATAACGGCGACTGTACTTTCGCCATACCCATAAGAACTATTTTTATATCTGGAGACAACGCATTTTCGCAAGCCTCGGGAGGCATAGTATACGACTCGACGGCGAAAGGCGAATATCAGGAAATAATTAAAAAACTCGGCGCGATAAAAAAAGTTATATCTTTATATGAAGAATAATCTCAAAGTTCTAATCATAGATAACTACGATTCTTTCACTTTCAACCTGTATCAATATGTCGGTGAGATGGTGGAAAACGGACGGGTAAAAATTCGGTCACTGTTCGGCGCAACGATGGAGTAGCGATCGAAGAAATAAAGAAATCCAAATACAATCGCATAATAATTTCCCCCGGGCCGGGCAATCCGGCCGATATGGAGTACTTCGGCGTTTGTTCGCGCGTGCTTCTTGAGACCGGCAAAACCGTGCCCGTCTTGGGCGTATGTTTGGGAATGCAGGGAATGGCTCATTATTTTGGCGGACGCGTCGTACGGGCGAAAACTCCGATGCATGGCAAAACTAGCGAAGCGATAAATGACGGAAAAAATATATTCGCCGGGTTGCCAAAAAAAACTACCGTCATGCGCTACCACTCGCTCATTGCCGACCGGAACAGTTTACCCGGCTGCCTCGAGATAACCGCATATACCGACGACGCCGAAAAGGAAATCATGGGTTTAAGACACAAAAAATTTCCGATCGAGGGAATTCAATTCCATCCGGAATCTTTCGCGACCGAATACGGCAAAGAAATACTAAAAAATTTTCTATCGCAATGATTTACAAAATTTTGATCGAAAAACTTCTCAATAAAAAAAATCTCGATGAAAAAGAGGCAGAAAGTGTGGTGGACAATATAATATCAGGAAATATCAATGAATTTCAGACCGGCGCCATACTTACCGGTCTGCGAACCAAAGGCGAAACTCCGCGCGAAATCCTAGGTTTTATAAACGGCATGCGTAAACATATGATAAAAATAAATATCGGCAAATCAGCAGTCGACACCTGCGGGACAGGCGGCGACGGGGCTGGCACATTCAACGTTTCTTCGGCCGCGGCGATAGTTGCGGCGGCTGCGGGAATAAAAATAGCCAAACACGGAAACCGGGCAGTAAGCAGCCAATCTGGTAGTGCCGATTTCTACGAAGCGCTGGGAATAAATATTTTCCTCAATCCGGACAGATCGAAACATCTTTATGAAAAAACAGGATTTGCATTTCTTTTCGCTCAACTATATCATCCCGCGATGAAACGAATCGCGCCGGTAAGAAAAAACTTGGGGTTCAAGACTATTTTTAATAATCTCGGACCGTTCCTCAATCCGGCACAGGTAGAAAGACAGATCATTGGTGTGCCGGACGAACAAACTGCAATTATATTAGCCGAAGTCGCCCTAGATCTTAAATACAAACACGTCCTGATTTTTTCTTCCGAAAATCATACCGACGAGTTGGGTGTCTCTTGCCTGTCGACAATAATCGAGATAAAAAATAAAAAAACAAAAAAATATCTTTTCGATCCTAAAAAAATATTAGGCAAAATCGATACCGACGGCGATATTTCTGGCAAAAACGCAAACAGCAATGCAAAAATATTTACAGAAATATTGAACGGCAAAAGAGGTGCGATATACGAAACCATCTGTCTGAATGCGGGTGCGGCGATATATGCAGCAGGAAAAACAAAATCCATAGAAGAAGGTATGAGATTGGCAAAAAATACAATAGAAAATGGAGATGCTCTATTGAAACTCAATACGATAATAAAATTATCCAACAAGCATGAGTAAATTTTTAGAAAAAATTTTAACAGTTAAAAAAAAGGAAGTTCTCAGCCTCAAAGAGCAAAAGCGTGAGAAGTCCGTATTCCTCAACAGGCTCAAGAGCCTCCGTGACTTCGGAATTATCGCCGAGATAAAATTAAGATCGCCTTCGGCAGGAAATATAGCGGATGAGAATTTCGACCCGGTAAAACAAGCCACGAAATATGAAAAAACCGGTGCCATTGCCGTATCGGTAGTTACAGAAAACAAATTCTTCGGCGGATCAGTGGACATACTTGCTCAAATAAAAAAAACACTAGAAATTCCGATTTTACAAAAAGATTTTATAATAGACCCGGTACAAATTTATGAAGCAAAGCGTTACAAAAGCGACGCGTTACTGCTTATCGCCCGATTATTGAGCCCGACGCAACTTTCCGAGTTGACCGATATTTGCTTGCAGCTCGATATCGAGCCGCTTATCGAAGTATTCGATGAAAAAGATCTGCGAAAAACTTGTAAAACACGGGCAAGAGTGATCGGCGTGAATGCGCGCGATCTGGATACTTTCCGCGTCGACGTCGGAAAGGCGGCTGAAATAATCCGGAAAATCCCGGCCAAATACATAAAGATCGGTTTATCCGGCGTAACTTCGGAAAAAGAAATCGCCCTCTATAAAAATGCCGGAGCTGAAGCGGCGGTCGTTGGCAGTCTACTCATGAAGAGCCCGGATATAAACTCCACTATATCTAAACTATTAAATATATGAAATACATACCAAAAACAAAAATATGCGGTGTCCGCACCGTGCGAGAGGCTCTGGCGATCGCCGATTTATCGGCCGATTTTATCGGGTTGAACTTCGTGCCCGGTTCGAGACGCAAAATCTCATACGAAGATGGCGCGGCGATCGTTAAAAGTCTTGTCGGTAAAGATACAGTTTGTGTCGGCGTGTTCCGCAACTGCAAAAATGAAGAAGTAAATGCGGTCGCGGGTGAGTTGAATTTGCAGTACGTACAACTTCACGGAATGGAAACTCCGGAATACTGCCGGAAAATAAATGTCAAAGTAATAAAGTCTTTTCCGCTCGAATCCGATTTTAATGTCGAAATAACTTATATGTTATTAAAAAAATATAAAAACGTACTATACATACTGGATAGAAAAATCCAGGGATCAGGCGAAAATCTCAACATAAAAAAGGTTGGTCTACTTGCCGAAAAAATACCTTTTTTCCTCGCCGGCGGACTCGACGCGGACAATATAAAGGATGCAGTTACCAAAGCTCGTCCATATGGAGTAGATGTGGCATCGGGGGTAGAAACCGACGGAAATATCGATCTGATTAAAGTCAAAAATTTTATAAATTCTGTACGAAACTAAATATGTTTTTCGATTTCAAAACCACATTCGACGCCGACGAAAACGGCCATTTCGGAGAATATGGCGGTCGCTACGCGCCGGAAATGCTTATGCCGGCGCTAATCGAGCTGGAACGGGAATATCTACGGGCAAAAAAAGATAAAGATTTCGAAAATGAGTTCTTCGATTTGTTGAAAAACTTTTCCGGTAGGCCAACTCCGCTCACTTTCGCAGCCAATCTCACTCAGCATCTTGGCGGCGCAAAAATATATCTCAAAAACGAAGGTCTAAATATATCCGGCGCCCACAAGATAACCCATTGTCTCGGCCAGGCGATAATTGCAAAAAGAATGGCTAAAAAAAGAGTGATTGCCGAAACGGGAGCGGGGCAGCATGGCGTCGCGGTCGCGACCGTAGCCGCAAAATTCGGCTTTGAATGCGTAGTTTATATGGGAGAAGTTGATGTCGCCCGGCAAAGACCGAATGTGTTCTGGATGCAACAGCTTGGTGCTCAGGTAATACCGGTGAAACACGGCTCACGGACGCTTAAAGATGCGGTAAACGCCGCTCTTAAAGACTGGATTACCAACGTACAATCGAGTCATTACATTCTCGGCTCCACTGTTGGTCCGCACCCTTTCCCCAGTATGAATCGCGACTTCCAATCGATAGTGGGCGAAGAAATAAAAAAAGAGCTATTAAAAAGAGAGGGAAGGTTGCCCGATTGTATAGTTGCCGCAACCGGTGGCGGCAGTAATGCGATGGGTATGTTTTACCGGTTCCTCGACGATAAAAGTGTCAGAATAGTCGGTGTCGAGGCGGGTGGGCGGGGAGTGCGGAAAATAGGCGATCAT
>CAYMOO010000045.1:4410-9789 GCA_964392185.1 uncultured Gammaproteobacteria bacterium | reverse complement strand
GACTTTTGTTCACCGTTTGTTATATTTTGAGAACGCGGGGCCATGCTGAGATCTATCTTCGGGACAAATGTCTGCGCTGACGTTTGGCTTACATGAGGTTTCTGGTTGTTAAGAGAAGCTAAAGATATAATACCGATGAGAAATGCGAATACACTAAAATATATGACAGTACGTACCATTAATCACATTCTATTACTAATTAATCACTTTTTAAAGGCCTTCTTTAGTGCTTCCTTAACGGTATTGGCATCCGCCTTACCTTTCATCTCACGCATAACTTGTCCTAGTAGAAACATTAAAGCATTTTCTTTTCCATTTGCATAGTCAGTTGCCGCTTTACCGTTTGCTGCAATAACTTTTTTGACAGTTTCTTCAAGATCTCCCGTATTCGTTTCAGTCGGTCTGGATTTTTCTTTTGCCGCTTTAATAAATTCTTCTGGCTCAATATCGGTAGAAATTTTTTTGTTAATGAGTAGATTGGCGATATTTTGAGCGGTTAGTGAACTTCCAGAGGACAATTTAATAATTGAATCAAAGTAATCTGCAAGACTCTTATTTTTCGTTAAGATTAAAGCGTCTGGTAGTTTTAGTTTGTTTACCGAAATATATCTCGCCAGCCTCTCATCGGGTAATTCTGGCAGATGTTTTTTTATATTGTCGATGTAATCCGAAGAAAATTCAATTTTAGGTATATCTGGTTCCGGAAAATATCGATAGTCATGTGCCTCTTCTTTTGACCTTTGCGAATATGTGGTACCTGTCTTTTCATCGTATCCTCGCGTCTCTTGAGCCGGCAGCTCTCCTTTTTCCAATATAGATTCTTGCCTCTTCAACTCATATTCAATCGCCTTTTTTACGAAATTGAATGAATTTATATTCTTGACCTCAACCTTGTATTTCGGTAATTTCTTAGGATCGAGATAACCATTCTTATCCACGGGCACTTTTTCGATACTAGACACGATCATGAGTGATATGTTGGGCTCCAATCTCATGCTGCCTTTTTCCATATCAGCATCGGAAACACCCAAATATTCTATAATGTTATGGAGAGTTTCCAAAAAAGCCTTAACGTCGTCTGCGTTGTCGAAATCAGGCTCGGTCACTATTTCCACCAGAGGTACACCGGATCGGTTGAAATCTATTCTTGTTTCTTTACCGGAGTGAAGCAATTTCCCGGTATCTTCTTCCAGGTGAACACGATGAATACGGAATGTTTTTTTTCTGCCGGATTTTGAATCCACTATCGATAAATGACCTCCCACTGCTATAGGTTCATCATATTGGGATATCTGATACCCCTTAGGTAAATCGGGGTAAAAATAATTTTTGCGGTCGAATTTGGTAATCTGGTTTATTTTGCATCCAAGAGCCAGTCCGATTAGTATGGTCCAGTCGACTGCTTTCTTGTTGGGTACGGGAAGAGCGCCGGGCATACCAAGACAGACCGGACAGGTATGAGTATTGGGTTTTTTACCAAAGTAATCGGCCGAACACTGACAAAACATCTTTGATTTTGTTTTCAGCTCTACATGTATTTCAAGTCCTACAACTGGTCTGTACATATTTATTTAATCCTGGTATTTTTCAAAACCTTTTTTTATAATGCCAAAAAAATCCGTCTCTTTTTCGAATTGATACGCCGCATTCAACGCTGTAGATTCATCGAAATAATTACCCATAAATTGCAATCCGATGGGTAAACCGTTACTGTCAAGTCCACAAGGGACGTTTATGGCAGGTATTCCGGCAACAGCTGCGGGTTCATTGAGAATATCCATCACTTCACCAAAAAAAGGATATTTGGCAAATTCACCCAATTTAAGAGCGGTTATGGGTGTAGTTGGACCAGCTATCAAATCCACTTCTCCAAATGCTCTTTTGAAATCTTCGATAATTAACGTTCTTACCTTTTGGGCTTTTTTATAAAAAGCATCATAATATCCGTATGAAAGAGTATAAGTCCCCAGCATTATTCTGCGTTTTGCTTCCGATCCGAAAAATGACCGATTATTTCCGTATCTTATACCATCGTAGCGCGATAGGTTTGAGGATACTTCCGCTCTTTGAAGAATGGTGTAGACGGAAATTGAATATTTTGGTGATATTAGCTTTACAGGCTTAATTTTATGACCCATTTTTTTCAAAATATCGAGTGATTTGTCTATCGCTGCCTTTACCGAACCGTCGACACCTTCAAAGTAAGCATCGGTTATACCAATAGTAAGACTACGTTTTTTCTTCATTTCCGTGACATAATCGGGGACTACCTCAGGAGCAGAAGTCGCATCATATTTGTCTCTTCCAGCTATAATTTTCAATAGCAAAGCCGCATCCTCTGTAGTTGTCGTGAGAGGGCCGGGACAGTCAAGCGACGAACCCATCGCCACTACTCCATAGCGCGAGACTCGTCCGTATGTCGGTTTTAAGCCGACTACCCCACACCAAGATGCGGGCTGCCTTATGGATCCGGCGGTTTCCGAGCCAATTGCTGCGGGAGAAATATAGGCGCATACCGCAGCTGCTGAACCTCCCGAAGAGCCCCCTGGAGCACGTGATGTGTCCCATGGGTTTCGCGTTGGCCCATATTGGGAAGTTTCTGTTGAGGATCCGTGTGCCCAGGCATCCATGTTTGTTTTGCCAAGAATATTAGCACCTGCCTTTTTAAGGTGAGAAATTACCGTAGCATCATACGTTGGTATAAATTTATCCAAAACCGTAGAGGAAGCCGTTGTGCGAAGTCCTTTGGTGCAAAAATTGTCTTTTATGGCAAGCGGCAGACCGGCAATTTCTCCGTCGATACTTTTATTGTCGAGATGATCTTTTCCGGACACAAAAGAATTAAATTTATCATCGTACTTTTTTATCCGCTTCTGAAAGTATAAAAATATTTCTTCTGGGGAAATTTTTTTTGATTTTGTCAAAGAGACGAGCTCCGTTACCGATTTTCCTAGTAAATTCATACTATTAAAGAATTCTTGATACTATAAACAATGAATCTTTCTTCTGCACTGCGTTGGCGGTCGCTTCGTCTGAAGAGAATGTACGATCTGGCTCCGCGCCATCTTCAAAAAAAATATTTTTAAGATTTGCAGTAGAAGACGTAGGTGCGGCTACCGATGTATCCAGCTCATCAAGATTTTTTATATAATCTAGCGTTTCAATAAACTGATTACGGTATTTTTCTATTTCTTCCTCGCTTAACTGAAGATTCGCCAGTTTAGCCAGATGTAAAATTTCCTCCCTAGTTAGTTTCGGTTTTGTCATTTTTCTATAATCTCTACCGAGTTTATAGAAACAGGATTGACTGGAGTGGAATTCTCACCCATCGAATTCTGCTTCACGGGCGCCTCGGCAATTTTATCTACGACTTCTATACCTTTGGATACTTTCCCGAATATTACATAATTTTTCGGTAAGTCATAATCTTTATGCATTATGAAAAACTGACTGCCGTTTGTATTCGGACCCGCATTTGCCATAGCCATCGTGCCTCTTGTATATTCGCCTTCGAACGGTTCATCGGCGAATTTGTATCCAGGTCCCCCTGTCCCATCTCCTTTTGGATCGCCACCCTGTATCATGAAATCCTTTATCGCTCTATGGAAAATAGTTTTGTTATAAAAATTCTTTTTAGCCAAAGTAACGAAATTATTTACGGTAATGGGTGTTGTATTCGCATTAAGGTCAACAGTTATATCGCCCGCGGTAGTTTTTAATACAGCCTGATATTTCTTTTTGGCATCAACTTGCATTTTCGGGGCATTAGGATCTACGGTTGGCATAGTGGTAGGTGAATTTGTATTGTTTACTGGACTAGGTTCTTTTGGTGCACTCGCATACATAAAGGCAAGCGCGCCAATGATTATAAAAAAAAGTATAAGAGCAGGTATATTTTTCATAATGATTTTTCATTATACCATCATATTTTATTTGTTGGTTATTAAAGAAATACGACGGTAATCGGTGTTTGTTCATTGCCCTGTCCCATAGGGTTATCTTTAAATATCGAGCGTATCAGACGCGAACCGAATTCAGTATCATTACCTAATACTTTTTGTCCGAGATCATTAGCATCGATTATAGCCACACCGTCGAAAGTATTTAGCTTAGTTTTAGGCAATTTACTTCTTAAATATGCAGTTATTTCCTTTGCAACACGCTTAGGATTTTTTGGTCCCAACTTTGCTGAAACATTCGATGGATAGAGCGAATATTCTGTGGGTCCATCTATCGCCGCGGCAGCCGGTCCGGCGACATGATAAAAAGCTCCTCTATAACCCATATATTTTGTTACAGCCGCGATAATCGCAGCGAATATTATTCTGGGTAACCCCACTTCATCGATGGCCATTTGCATTGTCCAGGGACTTCCCAAACCTATTCCTGCTGATGTTTTAGTTACGTATTTGGACAGTAATTTTGCGTAAAACCCCGGAAATATATCCCAAATAAATTTAGACCTGCCCTGAGCTATAGCGACTATTTTTTCCGAAACGACAATAAACCATCTACCTTTCTTCATTTCTTTGTATTTCTCCAACCTGCCTAGTTCGCGGAGTCCCAAAATCACATATTTTCCGACTTTTGCCGGAACATTATCACCCTTTTTAAAAACATCCGTTTTCAATGGAAAGCGATAATAAAAGTTGTCTTTCACCTTACATTTAACAGTCTTATTTTGATTGGCGTTAGTACGAAATATTTTTTTAGATTTATGACTATCGTTTGAAGTTCCAACAACCTCAGAAGAATTGAATTTTTGCATCCACATCTCGAAAAAAATGATCCGTATCACTACCTCCGCACCTTCATCCGTACCATCCAATACATCTTGAAATGCCCGCATAACTTCCATAGGCTTCCAAAAATATTTTTTTTCAAATCTTGAATTGAGCAATGCTATAAAAAAATCTTTTCTCTCTGAAATAATCTCGTTCCTCTTTATGGTTATACAATCATTAGAATTAATCTCTATTTTTCTATCTCCGTGTATATAAGGTTTTAGTTTTTCTTTGATAAATAAATCTTTAGCCTCGATATTTTTCCGCGCTCCTCTCTGCCGACGTAATGATTTTTCGATTACGAGTGGAGATATACTAGCAGTTTGTTCGATGGTGTTTTTTATAACCGAGATACCTCTTCCGAAAAGATCCGCTTGTGAGTTTACATCTCTATCGGATGCGATAGTTATCTTCCCGTCTTGCCAAATAAGAATATCTCCCGAAGTAATCCTCAATATGTCTTTAAAAAAACTGAATCTGCCTACCGGTGGAGCGTTATTTAAAAGATAATCCATCACTTTTTGTTCATCGACTTCGGGCTTAAATATGCTAGCCGCCGTAAGCTTATCTATCTTGGAAAAAAAGAGTAATACGG
>CAYMOO010000045.1:0-4400 GCA_964392185.1 uncultured Gammaproteobacteria bacterium | reverse complement strand
TTCTCACAAGATAAAAAGAAGAAAAGAGTAATACGGATTTTTCATCGATTTTTTGAAGTGTAGCGAATATTGAGGTCTTATTGCAGTTTAAATAGGCGGTTTTCTTTTTACGATCGACGAGTAATACTGAAAATCGACCTTCAGCCTTTTTCAGATAATCCATTCCTTCACTCAAATATCCGTTTATAAAATCTTCATACAATGAGTTCTGGTCATGAGGCTTGTCTTTATCGGAGAGATCATTCGATAAAAAACCGGAGAATATTATATCGCAATTACTTTGAGAAAAAATTGTTTCCGCTGAAAATGGAATTCGGGAAACATTACATTGCGGATCGATGGATCCGCCCAAAAGCGGGGGATTTAACATATTTCTACTTTACATGCTCCTCAATATACGGATTCTTTCGGCCGTCGGAGGATGAGTACTAAATAATTCAGATAAAAGTGACGAAACTCGCGTGCCTTTTTTGAAAGGATTGGAAATAAACATGTGTGCCGTGGATGTGGTAGCCGTACGCATAATTCTTGGATCGGCCGAAATTTTTTCTAATGCACGTGCTAATCCTTCAGGATAACGGGTCAGCAATGCACCACTTGCATCGGCAAGATATTCACGCCTTCTTGAGACTGCCAATTGTATTAGAGTCGCGACTATAGGGATTAGTATTAGAGCAAAAATCATGAATCCCATGGCGACCGGACCGCGGGCACGATTTTCACGGTCATCGCCCCCACGCCACCACAACGAACGCATAATCCAATCCGCAACCAGTGCGATCGTACCGACAAGTACAGCGACAATTGAGGTCACAAGGATATCATAATTCTTAACATGCGAAAGTTCATGTGCAATCACTCCTTCAAGCTCAGATCTATCTAGTCGTGTTAGAAGTCCGGTTGTTGCGCACACGACGGCATGCTTGGGGTCTCTTCCTGTTGCAAAAGCGTTTGGAGCCGGGTCTTCAATGACGTATAGTTTGGGCATTGGCAAACCGGAAGCGATGCTTAAATTTTCCGTGACTGTATACAAATCGAAAAATTCTTTTTTTTCCGCCGGGCGCGCCCCAACAGTACTCAGTACGATTCAATCCGAAAAAAAATAGCTGCCGATTGATGAGATAAGGGAAAAAGAAAATCCGGCAATAAAATAACCCACCGGCGATTCGTTAAAGTATTTACCGATAAGGTAAAAGAAACCGGAAGTAAGGACAATAAAAACAGCAATAATCAAATATGTCCGGAATTTATTTTCCGAAACCTGCTGATATATAGTCATCAGTTAGCGGGCCTTAAAATTTTATCTGTACGTTTTTCCTCTCCTCTTCAGTCGCAGCGAAGTATTGCTCGGCAGCAAATCCAAACATATTGGCGACTATATTACTCGGAAAAACCTGCACCTTTGTATTGTACTGCAACACATTTCCATTATAAAACTGTCTGGAGTAAGCAATTTTGTCTTCAGTATCGCCTACCTGCTTCTGCAAATCCTGAAAATTTGTAGACGCCTTAAGATCTGGATATGCTTCAGCGACGGCGAAAAGCGATTTGAGTGCTCCCGAAAGCATATTGTTTGCCATGGCTTTATCCTCGACTCCTGTTGCCGACATAAGGGCAGAACGCGCTTTCGTAACATTTTCAAAAATTTCCTTCTCATGAGACGCATAGCCTTTTACCGTTTCAACAAGATTAGGAATAAGATCAGCTCTTCTCTTCAGTTGCACATCAATACCCGAAAAAGCCTCTTTAATTCGTGCTTTAAGCACCACTAACGAGTTGTAAATCGATATGAAGTATACTGCCGCAAAAACTACGACAGCCAATACTATATATACATTATTCATATAAATAAAAAATTTTAATTTTTACTACCAGTCAGCCAACTTTTAAATATATTATAGTCCTCAGTATTTATTATATCACTTCGATTTGCCCAGCCTCGTTTACCTACCGAAACTCCATAAAACATATTATCCATTTGCGATATTTCATGAGCATCAGTATTGATAATACATTTAATACCCAAACCGACCGCTTCTCGCACTAGTACATCTGGCAGATCCAGCCTTTCCGGCCAAGAATTGATTTCAAATGCTTGATCATGGTCTTTCATATGTTTCATTATCGGCTCCCAATCCAGCTCGACACCATCTCGGGAATTTATCAATCTGCCGGTTGGGTGTCCGAAAATTCGCACCTTGGGAAAAGTTAACGCCTTGAGCACTCTTTTCGTCATCTGATCTTTAGATTGTCTAAACGAACTATGGATAGATATTATAATGTAGTCGAGGTATTCGACAGCTTTTTCGGGAACGGCTACATTTCCGTCCGGCTGGATGTCCGCCTCAATACCTATGAAGTAGGGTATTTTAGGATCGTTACCAAACACTTCTCTTATATGATGATGTCTTTTTTTTAAAATTTCCACAATCTGTGTTTGGGTAAGACCTGAAGTTTTTGGGTTATGATCACTGAATCCAATATATGAATATCCCATTTTCACCGCTCTGTCCGAAATTTCTTTATAATTATTTTTTCCCAAATCATGGGAGGTTTGCAGGTCATAAGAAGAATGGACATGCAAATCACCTTTTATATCCGTTACTTCCACCAACATGGGAAGAGTGTTTGTCCGCGCCTTCTCTATTTCATTGGTACCCTCACGCATTTCTGGTGGTATCCAGGCCAATCCAAGATGTTTATAGAATTCCTTCTCCGATTCAAACTCCATAATTTTTTTAGATCCTAATTTTTTTATCCCCCACTCAGAAAGAGACAATCCTTTCTTCAGAGCGTATTCACGGAGCTTTACGTTGTGTGCTTTACTTCCGGTAAAGTATTGAAGCATTGATCCATATTGAGAAAATTTCTGTACGCGCAGATCAACATGTATATTTGGAGAAACCGTAATTGATGCCTTTTTATCTCCGGCTCCCTCAATCGATATGGTGTTCTCATATTTAGTAAAATGATTTATTATTTCTTCATCGGTGGCTTTCTCCGAAGATACGGCAATATCTATGTCACCTATTGTCGGATTCATTCTGCGCATAGAGCCAAGAACGTCAATACGCTTGAGCGGTAATTTTTTCATATATTCGACTATCTCCATTGCTCGCCTGTGTGCATAAGGTAATGGCATACGCACATGATTTTCTTTTGTTTTTTCATAGAGCTCGAGAGTTCTTAATATATCCTCCTGAGATTTTTTACCAAATGTATCAAGGGACTCAATTTTACCCGCTTTGGCGATATCTATCAGTTCCTTTACCACCGTTTCCGGATTGTCAAGATGAAATTCTTTTACAAGTTTAAAAGACTTTTTGGGACCAAGAGATGGAACTTTCATCAAAACGAAAACCGACGCCGGAATCGCTTTTAAAACTTCCTCAAAATGCTTTGATTTTCCCGTCTCAAACAATTCTTGTAGATGACTACTAATGGATGGGCCCAGTCCTGGAGTTATTTTCAACTTACCTTCTTCATAAATATCCTTGAGTTCACGTGACATTTGCTCAACTATATCTGCGGCCTTCTGGTATGCAATCACCTTGAATCTATTTTCACCGGTCAGCAAATAAACCGCCGCGACTGAACGCAATATATCGGCTATGTTAGCATTTGATAGGGTTGAATTTTTCATAGTAAATGTTATTATTATTCCTCATGAACACAATATTAAACTCAATTCGATCTGCTGTACGTAATAATTCATTAATTCTTATAGGTATAATAGCTTTTATAGCAATAATTGGTTTTTCCGCTTCTCAGAATATTAAAACCCAAGATTCTCAAGCGAAAGACCGTACGGAATCGGAAAAAGAAAAAGACGGTCATGAGCAAAAAAAGTATATCGTAAAAAAAGGTGATTATCTGTGGAAAATCGCCGAAAACCAATATGGCTCCGGGTATAATGCTTATGATATCGCCCAAGCCAACAAACTACAGAAACCATATACTTTATTCACCGATCAGGAGCTTCTTATACCAAGTGTTCAGCCAAAATCCCCCACAAAAGGTGAAATATCAGCTCTGCAATCGCCAAAAAAATTAGAAAAAGAAACTAAATACACCATCAAAAGAGGCGATACTCTTTGGAAAATATCAGAACAATTTTATGGCACCGGATATCTTTGGACACAAATTGCCAAAGTAAATCAGCTCAATAACCCTTCCCTAATCCACGCCGACAACACGTTGGTTATCCCGGCAAACTAATATTTTTTTTGCCTATGCAGCGGCAGATGCTATCAGTACGCATGGTATAATGGAATTTAAGAATGCGGTGGTAGTTCAGTGGTAGAATGTCTCCTTCCCAAGGAGAAGGTCGTGGGTTCAAATCCCATCCACCGCTCCTAATGCAAAATGACCGTTATCGGCGGTACTTATGGCTTGATATA
>CAYMOO010000044.1:0-10328 GCA_964392185.1 uncultured Gammaproteobacteria bacterium | reverse complement strand
CGGATTCAATAAATAGATTAAAAGAAGATCTGAAATCAATCCGAACGGGTAGATCCAACCCAGCAGTGCTTGAGGACCTTATTGTCGAAGCCTACGGGGGCGAATCGAAACTCAAATTGCAAGAATTGGCGACCATAACCACAGAGGGACCCAGTCAACTAGTGGTTTTGGCATACGATCCGCTAACTATTCAGGATATCGAAAAATCCATTCTCAAATCTCCTCTTGGATTGAGCCCGATAACACAAGGCACACGGATCATAATAAGGATCCCTCCGCTTTCCGAAGAACAAAGAACCAAACTCACCAAAATCATAAATCAAAAAGTCGAGGAAGTAAGAGTTATCATACGTAATCACCGTGATGAAGCAAGGAAAAAAGTCAAACACCAAGCCGAAAACGAGGAAATCACCAAAGACGATCGCTTCAAGATCGAAAAAGATATCGACTCGGCGACTACCAAAGTCAACGAAGAGCTCAAAGTAATCAAAGACCGCAAAGATGCGGAAATAATGGAAGTATAAGCTATTGATATTTTAACTGGAATAGGTTACTATTCTAATCATGCTTCTTGTAATCTTAATAATATTTTTTGCAGTTCTTGCTTTTCTCGTCCTCATACACGAATTCGGCCATTTTTACGCTTCAAAAAAAAGTGGAGTATATGTCGAAGAATTCGGATTCGGATTCCCCCCCAGAGTAATCGGTAAAAAGATAGGGGAGACTATATATAGTATAAACCTGCTCCCGATCGGTGGCTTCGTAAAGGTTTATGGAGAACAATATCACGAAGAAAAAGTCGATAAAAAAATGGGCAAACGTGCCTTTGTCAACCAACATCCCTATAAAAAGAGCATAATTCTATTGGCCGGAATTTTCATGAACGTCATGCTTGCTGTCGTAATCTATTATATTCTTCTGGGCGCAAACGGTTTCCGCTCCGAGCCGATACCAATGATGAGTAAATATTCCTTCAGATTCGGCACCGAAGTAAAACAAGTCGTCGTCGGTCGCGTAGTCGAAAAATCCCCAGCAGCCAATGCTGGAGTTTCCGTAGGTGATCTCGTTGTCAGTGTTTCGCTTGACGGTAAGAACTGGCTTCCGATATCTTCTGCAAAACAAATGATTTCTCAGATATCTTTGGCAAATAATAAACCGGTATCGATAAAATTCTATAATATAAACGACGGCACCACGAAAACCGCCTCGATCACGCCCAAATACGACGAAACACTGAAACGGCCACTCATTGGCGTAGGCTTAACAGATGCGACGACTCTGAGCTATAATACTCCCATACAGATGGCATTCTCCGGTTTCATGCATTCGTACAATGTCGTGGCTTACAGTATGGATACTATGAAAATGTTTTTGGGAGCTTCTTATCAGCAAAGGAGTCTCGGACCGGTATCGGAAACGGTTGCCGGGCCGGTCGGAATTTTCAAACTTGTCGAAGACATCGTAACTTCCTCCGGCAAAAAACTGTTCGTGAATCTTTCCCAGCTTATCGCACTTCTTAGTTTGTCATTGGCGCTTATAAATGTTTTGCCATTTCCCGCACTCGATGGCGGACGTCTTGTCTTCGTAATTTATGAATGGATAACCAACAAGCGACCCAACGCCAAATTCGAACAGTATGTCAACATGGCCGGGTTCGCATTTCTTATTTTCCTTGCTGTTGTCGTTTCCATAAACGATATTACAAAATTGATGAGATAACTTCATCCTATGGATTTTTTATTCGATAACATCTCTATATCTGGTGGTGTAGCCGTCGGAACAACCACACTAATGGACAATCTGCGACCATATTTGGAGCCTTATGGCTGGCAATTCAGCTCGACTGGCAATTTTGTCCGCGAATACACAAAAGAAAATATTTTGCCGCTGGCCACATTGGTATCGGAAGATTTCGACAGACAAATAGAAAAAAAAGTGTATGACAAATTGTCCGGCGAGAAAAGATGGGTAATTGAGGGTTGGCTGGCCGGATTCGTCGCGCGTGACCTTAAACAAACCTTGAGGGTGTTTCTATACTGCTCGGAGGATTCGGTAAGAGTCGACCGTTTGGCCAATCGCGATCGTCTCACAGTGGGAGAAGCCATACAGTTCGTAAAACTCAGGGAAGAGAAAAATATCAAAAAATGGAAAAAAATATACGGTAACTACAATTTTTTCGACAAAAAATACTATCACTTGGTCATCGACACCTACTCTTCCGGACAGCACGAAACCGTCGGAAAAGTTCTTGATGCTTTGGGCTACGAAGGTGATAAAATACATATAAGCAAAAAATGATATGTATTACTCCAAACTCTTTGGCAAAACGGTAAAAGCCACCCCAACCGGGGCAATTTACAGCTCACACAAACTCTTACACCAAGCCGGTTATGTGCGCGAATCGACCGCCGGAAGATACTTTTTTCTGCCTCTCGGCCAACTCGTACAGCAGAAGATTATAAAAATTATCAAAGAGGAAATGGATAAAGCGGGAGCGCAGGAAATGCTTTCACCCGTACTTCATCCGTTATCTTTATGGAAAGAAACCAACCGCACAAAAACCACCGGCTTCGAACTCATGTCGATAAAAGACAGGCGCGACTTCGAATTTGCGCTTGGTGGTACGGCAGAGGAGATGTTTGTCGATGTAACGCGTAAATTTCAGATAAGCTACAAAGACTTACCCTTCAACATCTACCAGTTCTCGACAAAATTCCGCGACGAGCTGCGTGCCCGTGGCGGATTGCTGCGAGTTCGGGAGTTTATCATGAAAGACGCCTATTCATTTGACCGTAATGAAGAAGAATTCAAAAAAGAATACAAAAATATGTGGGAAACTTACGCGCGGATTTTCAGCAGACTCGGCTTGAAAACCTTTGTCGTCGAATCGGACAACGGCTATATAGGTGGAGAATATTGTCATGAATTCGTCGTAGAGTCGGAAATCGGAGAAAGTAAATTTTTCATGGCGGAAGACGGAAGCTATGCCGCTCATGAAGAAGTCGCCAAAGCTCAAAAAGAAAAAAAGAATCTTGGAGAGGAAGAGAAACCAATGCAGAAAGTGGAAGCCGTACGCGGCACAACTATGGAAGAGGGCGCCAGAATTCATAACAAACCTCTATGGCAGCAAATCAAAGATGTATTGTTTGTCGATGAAAACGGTCGGTTCATTCTTGCGATCATAAGAGGAGATTATGATGTAAATGAGATCAAGCTCAAACACGTAACCAACTCGATAAATTTACGACACGCAACCGACGAGGAAATACGCGACAGGCTACACTCCGAACCCGGATTCATCTCACCCGTCGGAATCAAGGAAGCTGCCGACAAAGATATAAAGCTCATAATAGTTGCTGATGATTCCTTACAGACCATAAAAAATGCCTACGGCGGCGCCAATAAGAAACATCTTGATTTATTCAACATGAACATCGGCCGCGATTATCAACCCGACACGATAGCCGATATCGCTCTAGTAAGAGAAGGGGATCTGGCTCAAAACGGGAAAAAACTGATCGTAAAAAAAGGAATTGAGGTAGGTAATATTTTCCAGCTTGGCTATCACTACACCACCAAGATGAAAGACGCGACATATATAGATGAAGACGGTAAAGCAAAACCCTATTATATGGGATGCTACGGTATTGGCATAGGGCGTACAATGGCTGCTGTTGTTGAGGTACATCATGACGAAAGAGGTATCGCATGGCCGGAGATGATTTCACCTTTCCAAATACATCTTATCGGTCTTGACCTAAAAAATGAAGAAATAAAAAAGAAAGCTCACGATCTTTATAAGCTGCTTAACGAAAAAGGTTACAGCGTTCTTTTTGACGACCGAGAAGATGCTGCGGCGGGGGCGAAATTCGCGGATGCCGATCTGATAGGCATACCGCATCGACTAGTCGTGTCGAAAAGAACCGGGGACAAAATAGAATATAAGAAGAGATCGGAAAAAGAAAACAAACTAATTACCAACGAAGAACTTCTTACACTTATAAAATAATTGGGACTTGAGCGACTGCATTGTCGCCCAAGCCCACAATCGCATATTCGGTTGTGTATTAGATTTAGTAAACAGGCCCGTGGAACAACGGCCTGCATTTTGCGTCCTCGTGGCCGTAAAGCAAGTCATAATTCATAGCGCAGACATGTGCGCCATTGGATTGGGTAAAGTTAAAATGTGCTTTCTTACCCAATTCTCTTACCTTATGCCCCAGTTGCGGCACAGCAACGACCCAGCTTTTGGCGGAGGCAACACAAACTTTGTAGTCGCCTACCTGGACGATCTCGAATCTGAGCGGATCGGTGAAAGATCTTTCCGATTCCTCATAGATATGGAGGGGAATTCCAATTCTACCTGGAGGGATATAAACATGCTTCATTTCGACATCGATCTGCTCACTTCGGTAGGGCATATCCTTGAAGCAAACGAAACTAACATCCCCGTTCGTCGCAATCCCATTGAGATCGAAATCGACGATCACAGGCGCCTTGATTCCTTTAGTCCGTTTGTCAAAGTACCGGGAAACCAGTCCCAGAACAACGTACAAAGACACAAGACAGATCGTATACCAGAAGTTATGAAAACCTTCTGGTTTGAGAATCATGACGCTAACCGAAGTGTAGGTAACGAGCACGGCAAAAAACAGATAGCTGATTTTTTCACGACGCGTACTATTGGGGTCGCGAAAAACATCGATCAAATCCGCAATCGCCAAACCCGTCAAGAGCTGCATGACGCCCACGGCATATGACCCGGTCATAGCCTTAACGTCGACTTTATAGTAAGTCGCAATGACGCAACTTAGCAAAGTCTGCACGGATACAGCTACCTTCCTCTGCAACCAACGCGGATGTACGCCCAAGGGCCCCAAAATACGGGGCATAGCGTTTATCAGCACCGGCATCACGGAAGAGCAAGCGATAGCTAGCGCGAGAATGAAAGCGATATCACCGATCGACCCCCACCACTCTCCTAAGTAGTGGTGAATCACCCAGCTAGTCGCACGGTCTTTCGCATTTCCTCCGGCCATTACCATGGCATGGGGAATAACAACAACCGCGACAGAGATACTGCTGAACATAAGAAAGCACATGCCGATTGCGGCAACTTTAAGAATTTTGTTTACCCCCGCAACTCTCGCGAAAATCTTCTGTTCCTCAGATTGCACAACGACAGGAATCAGAATGAGGGGTATCAAAAACGGCATCGCCTCCACCCCGCTTAGTCCAAGCGCCTGGCCCGGACTTTCACGTAGCACGTAAATGACGCACTGCCACGGGCTTGGGCATTGGCTCTGCAGATTATAGTAATAAACCTGCAGTTGTTCAGGGTGACGTGTCATGTCAATCACCGCCGCGACCATCGCGGCACTGAAAATGGTCACCATGACACAAATTATGACCATGCACAAAATCGCCGCTTCACCCGATCTGTTCCAGAACAACTTCGCGATAGCCAGGAACGTAAGAATCGATCCAAGCCAAATAAAAGTTGTCTCTCCGGAGCCGAAGTACCCAACCAATCCTGGCAGCGTATGCTCTAGCCACAATGTAACTGGCTTGACAAAAAACCCGAATATCGGATTCTCCACAATATGGAGCCACGCATCGGGTACCTCAAGCGACTGCGTCAGAGCAACGTCCAACTGTGTCGCACTGTAAAACCAGATTCTCAGAATTAACCCGACTGCTGAGGTGGTTCCGAAAATCTTCAAAATCACCCCGACCGTACCTCGGCCGGTTGGCTCGATCTTCATCCCACGGTTGATCAAATGGTAAACCGCGAAAACATTCACGATGAGAAAAAGAGCCGCAAATGGCGCCAAATACTTCATATCCTGGTAAGCGCCGGATGACCAGAATGCGATCGTCGACCACCAGTCGATGGCCGCGATAAAAAACAGCTGCCACCAGTGAAACACCTCATGATCGTGGCTACGGACTACCGCTACTGCACGTTGACTATGCATGGGAAATCTCCTGAACAAGTTGAATACTAATTCAAGCGCCCCTAGGCAATCGAAAGGGAAAAGTTCCGATCGTGCGCTTGAATAAAAGTAGAAGCGCACTTTTTTTAAGTGTATGACGTAACGATAAGAAGGATTATGAATTCCGAACGGGGGAATTCTATGTGGTTAACACATATCTGAGAATTTCCTCATTCACAATTCGCAATCGACTCCTGCGTTTGTTCAAACGCACAATCCAGAACAACAACCGAATATGTTAAAGAGCGCAGGAAATTTTTGTATGTATAGGAACCTGCTCACGCGACAAATACCCGGCAATTGGGTATCATCAGCTTTAACCCATACCTACTTTGACCTATGCCAATAAGGTAAAGTAGAGATTTTATTATATTTTAGATCGAAAATATTGCAATACATATCTGTGATGAATGTCACAATTATTACAAATAATAATAATTGGTTATAATATAGGCATGAAAACCATTGTCACTCATCTCAGCCCCGACTTGGATGCTGTAACTGCAGTCTGGCTGGTAAAAACATATTTCCCCGGCTGGGAAGAGGCCGAAATCGCCTTCGTACCTGTAGAAAGCACATTAAACAACCTTCCACCCGACGATGATAAAAACATAATCCATGTAGACACAGGTGGCGGTAAGTACGACCACCACGGCACTTCCAAAAAAACTTCAGCTTCGCGCTTAGTTTTTGAACAGCTACTCGAATACGACTGCGTAAAGAAAAAAGACAGACTGGCGATAGAACGGATAGTCGAATATGTAACCTTCATCGATAATTTCCAGGAAGTCGAATTGCCGGAAGCGGACGCAGATATTTATGACTTTTGTCCACATCAACTCATCTTTTCTATACGTTCGCTTATTCCCGACGATCACAAACTTACCGAATTTTTCACGCATATATTGGTCGCGATGCTGTCGGCGATGAAAACCAAAATCTCGGCCGAAGAAGATATCGCGGCCGGGATGGTCTTCGAAAGCAAATGGGGTAAGACCATAGCTATGGAATCGAAAAACGAAGAAGCCGTCAAACTCGCTCTCAAAAAAAATTTCATGGTCGCCCTAAGAAAAGACCCACAAAGAGGATTTCTCAAAATAAAAATCAATCCGTTTATCAAAGAAAACATGTCCGCTCTCTTCGAAATCCTGATAAAACGCGACCCAAACGCTCATTGGTCGCTTCAAGGTAACGGGCACATAATCATAAACGGGTCTTCACGAAAGCCCAATTCCGTAGCCACCAAACTCACTCTCAACGATGTGATTGAAATAATCAAAGGAATAAAATAGAATATAGTACTAAAAATTAGTTATACTTAATAGGGAAGGGGGCGTCAATATAACATGATCGTAGTAAGAAAGAAAAAAGGAGAATCAAAAGACCAGCTATTCCGCAAATTTTCCCGCCTTTTCATAGGTGAGGAGATCGTAGAAGAAGTCAGGAAAAAACAGTTTTATAAAAAACCTTCCTTAAAAAGGAAAGAAGAGGAAAAGGAAAGATTGCAGAAACGATGGAGCCGAAGATAATCTTTATATGATTAATGTATCCGCACCATCCAGATATCGTATAAGCACAAAACAAATCCGCGTTGTCGGACAGGGTTTATTTGCCAAATATCAACTCCCAGAAAAATCCATTCTCAACATCGTTTTTGTCGGCAAACGGAAAATGACGGCAATAGCCTCAACATACAAGAAAGAAAATGTCGCTTTGCCTGTATTATCTTTCAGATACGCGGAAAGCTCACCCGAACAGGAAGATTTACTCGGAGAAATATTTTTATGTTATCCGCAAGTTATTTTACTGGCGGCGGAAAGGGGCAAAAAAGTCGATGACACGCTCGCAAACCTCATCGAACATGGGCTGCAAAATCTGTTAAAAGAAAGTTGAACCGAAAATGTATTACCTAAAATATAGACCACGAACCATAGAAGAGCTGGACAACCTCGAAGCTAGAGAATCTTTATCGCATATATTAAAAAGTAAGTCCTTACCACATGCCTTTCTTTTTGCCGGGCAAAAGGGCACCGGCAAAACATCGACAGCGAGAATCTTCGCCAAAGCCGTTAATTGTCAGGAAAATATGTTCACTGGAAAAGGACAATCGATAGATCCTTGCAATACCTGTACCAATTGCGTTAGTATCGAATCTTCCTCGTCTGCCGATGTTACCGAGCTTGACGCCGCGTCCAACCGGGGTATAGATGAGGTCCGCTCCATAATCCGCGAATCGAGCTTCGCGCCGATGACGGGCAAGTACCGGATTTTCATTATCGACGAGGCTCATATGATTACTCAAGACGCCTTCAACGCACTACTAAAGACATTGGAAGAACCTTCAGATACTGTAATTTTTATCCTCGCCACCACCAATGAAGAAAAAATCCCCAAAACCATCCAGTCCCGATGTATGAAAGTTCCATTCGGCAAAGCAAAAAAGGAACAGGTGGCCGGAATGCTTAAACGTATTATCAAAAAAGAAAACCTTAAAGTATCTCAAGACACAATCGATCTGATCACATCGAGGAGCGATAACTCCTTCCGGGATGCGGCGAAACTTCTTGAGGAATTGGTAATACAAGACAAATTGGATCCGAAGCTCGCGGCAACTTACTTAAATGTCCGCTCGCATACAACGCTTCTCGGACTTTTCGAGGCCAAAGAACCGGCCAAAATTTTCAAATGGATAAATGAATTTGCCCAATCTGGCGGTAGCTTCAAATATCTTCTGGAAGAAATATTGGAAGAATTGCGGATTCAACTACTGATAAAAAACGGACTCGCCCAAGCCGGTATTCCCGAATCTAAGCTTACGAAAACGGAAATCATCAGACTTATGAAAATCATGAGCGAATCGTATGCGCTTATGCGGACAACTCCGATAGATTCCCTTCCGCTTGAGATTGCCGTCGCCGAATTCTATAATAAATAAATTAAAAATGTAAGGAGGTGTGTAAATTATGGCAAACCCACTAGCAGGTTTAGGAGATATACAAAAACTTCAGCAACAGGCACAACAGATGCAGGCCGCTCTTCAACAAGAAGAAGTCGTCGTTGAAAAAAATGGTGTCCGAGTAGTCGTTCGTGGCGATCAGCAAATTCTTGAGGTTTCTATCGATGGAATCATAGAAAATCGTATTGCCGACGCTATAAATGAAGCCGTCAAAAAAACACAAGAACTGGCAGCAAGAAAACTTATGGAAATCGCAGGCAGAAATCAGTAATATGTTTTTATGCTAAAACTATTTTCCGGCTCGGCTCATCCGAAACTGGCCCAAGAAGTATCCAAAAAACTCGGTATTCCTTTATCCGATTCCGAAGTCCTTCGCTTTGGTAATTCTGAAGTGAAGGTAACTATAAAGGAAAACGTAAAATACCAGTCTTGCGCTATTATTCAACCGACCACCAATCCGACAGACGCGAACCTTATCGAACTTTGCTTTTTTTGCGATGCTCTCAGAAGACAAGAAGCAAAAAGGGTGGTCGGGATAATTCCGTATTTCGGTTATGCTAAACAAAATATTCAGCACAGAGAGGGTGAATGTGTATCGGTAAATGTGGTGATAAAACTTATGGAATCCATTGGATTCAATAAAATTTACACCTTCGACATTCACGACGAGGCGACCGGCGGTGTCTTCACTATTCCATTCAAAAATCTTTCCGCATTTAATCTGCTTGCCGGACATTTAAAAAAATATTTCCACAGTATAAACGTGCCGACGGAAGATGTGGTATTCGTTTCACCCGATCAGGGAGCGGTCGAAAAAGTACGCCACTTCGGAACATACTTTTACGGCACGGACAACTTTCACGAAGTCGTGATCGAAAAAAAACGTGATCAAAATATTGCTCATAAAGCCAAACCCATGGATCTATACGGCGAAGTAAAAGGAAAAATCGCGGTTATCGTGGATGATATGGTCGTGTCGGGTAGCACCGTCGCACCGGCCGTAGATCTGTGTTTGGAGCGCGGCGCACGCGAGGTATATGCCGCCGTAGTACATCACGATTTTACCGAAGCGGCACCGAAGATAATGCAGGAGTCCAAGCTTAAAAAATTCTTCACGACGAACACAATCCCACTTAAAGACGAATATCGTTTTCCCAAGCTGGAAGAAGTGTCGGTTGCCGGATTGATCGCAGAAGAACTAAAATAAAATCAAAACTCCATCCTGCCTTCGAGTGATTTTTTCAGTGTCATGTAGTCGGCATATTCTAAATTTCCACCAATCGGCATTCCGTAAGCCAATCTGGTGATCTTAAAAGACAAGTTGTTGTTTTTTTTGATATCGTTCAGACGATTGCGGATAAGCATGGCCGTCGCCT
>CAYMOO010000043.1:0-10406 GCA_964392185.1 uncultured Gammaproteobacteria bacterium | reverse complement strand
AATTTCCACAATTTTTCCGGAGTAAGAAAGCTCGTTCCGGCATAAGACGCTTCGTATCCCAATACGCGATCCAATTCAACCGCATGACCACAACTCTCATGTATCTGAAGAGCCAACTGATTACTATCAAGAATAAGATCGTAATCTCCCGAAGGACACAAAGGCGCGGATATAAGCGCCGCCGCTTCCTCACCTACTCTAGGTGCATTCCCGATAAGATCTAGTTCTTCTATGAGTTCATAACCCTTGGCGGCACATTGTCCGCGGAAAGAATTAGGATACGATCTATTTTGGAACTCATTACCTTCGACAGCCGACGACTCGATACCTGCCCTTGACCATATAATATCCTGATCAATCAAACTCCCTGTTGTGGAAGCGAAAATTTTTTTCTCCCTGTGACAGGAAAAATAAGATTGCGAAATAACTACGTTTTTATGAACCTTTTGCTCAAGATCAGCCTTCAATAACAAATTTATTTTATCTTCAATCGGTACTTCAAACGGGTTCTTCTTGATTTTATTTTTATAAGAAGCTTTTATTGGCTTTTGCTCGGATAAAGTAACGTCGTGATTTTTGTAAGCCGAGGTGGATTTTGCGATTTCGCGCGCCGCTTTCACTGTTCGATCGATGCCTTTTTTTGAAGTATCATAAGAAGCGGCAAAGCCCCAAGATCCATTTTCCAGCACACGAACACCGTAACCATAAGAGGTTGATGATTGAAGCGCTTCGACGACGCCGTCTTTAGTTGCTATTTCTTGGGCTTCCTGTTCAACTACCCGCACATCGGCGTATACGCTTCGGGGGATAATGGAGAGAATTTCATGAGCGAGCTTCTCCATAACACTGTAATTGTATCAAATATATGTATCCACGTAAATGCTATCTTCTTACATCAAACACTATTAAATTGTACCATTATCGGATAAAAAAGTTCCATATCTCAAGACAAACCCCGATAATAAAAACACCCTGTATGAGTGGAATAATATACGGATGCTTTTTGGGAAACTTTTTACGGTACATCGCCATAATTATCAGCACTATATATCCTAAAAATACTCCTCCCGTCAAGGAAATAACACTGGTAAAATTCCTCAGTCCCAAAACATATAATATAAGTGGTAACGCGTGTGTTACGGCCATAGCTGTATGCCTTTCGATCTTCATATCTTTATGTAATAAATCAAAAGCTACCCAGGTAAGCAACAAATATGGAGTAAGGATGGTGAATATACCTGTAATGTCGAATAGAGGATCATCTATACCGACATTCGTTTCCGTTATGCGCCCGAAATACCCAAATGCGAAAAGCGCATAGGCGATTACGGTAATAGCCGACGAAATCAACACGCTCATTTTTATACGCTTGTCTTTTTTCAACTCCGGCATAATCGAAACACCAGTAAGAGCGAATAAAATACCTCCATATGCGCGCAGCGGTTGATCGCCTATGGCTTTTATTATCCCCAGGCCAGAATAAGGCGTTGTGACAGCACTCAATACAATCACAACAGCGATTAAGAGCAATTTTATTACAGAAAAAGCGATATCGAAAAGCTTCATATGCTCTCCGCCAACAAGCGTTATACATATGACTGCAAGATAGAACACCATACTCCCATGCGCCGAGGGAATCCGTAATACATTGGCAACAAACTGTCCACCGATAATAAGATACGCTAGCAGTGCTCCCGCAGTAGATAAAAACATTGTGATTACTGCAAAATATCCTACCCGAGAGCCTAAAATCATTTTTGCGTATCCGGGAAGCTGATGTTTGCTCTGGGTACTATCGACGATTTCACGGTATAGTAAACTTACCCACCCTAGTAAAAAAGACATCGAGAGAAGAAGCGAAATAAAATAAAACCAGCCTGCCTGTTTCAGAGCTATGGGAAGCGAAAAAATTCCGGCCCCGATTACGGTACCTATCAGAAGAAATGTGTTGGAATAAACTGGCGTCATAAAATGATTATAGAACACATCGAGAAGACCCTGCAATCGATTATCTATGAAGATTTATTTCATCTCGAAGCTTTATTGTTTCTCTCCTTGCCTTTTCGGCAAAATCAGATCCAGCTGATGCAAAAATTATTCCTCTCGAAGAATTAATGATCATACCGGATTTCTTAGAATTGAGGCCAGCTTTAAGTGTTTTTGCAATATCCCCACCTTGAGCACCAACACCGGGAACCAAAAAAGTCATGTCACCGGCTATCTTTCTGATTTCAGCCAGTTGCTCCGGATAAGTTGCGCCCGTAACCATAAAACAATTACCGTTCGCATTCCACTCATTAACCACTTGTTTCGCCACAAATTTATACATTGGTTCCCCGTTGACGAGCACATCCTGAAATTCACCAGAACCTTTGTTTGAGTTTTTACACATTATGATCGAAGCTCTGTCGGCACGGTCAAGAAACGGCTGTATCGCTTCCCGGCCTAAATAGGGATGTATCGTTATCGCGTCCACACCAAGCCAGTCAAAAGCATATTTTATATATCCTAAATTCGTGGAACCGATGTCTCCCCTTTTTGCATCAAGAATCAAAAAAATTTCTGGATATTTTTCGCGTATATAGTCACAAGTCATTTTAAGCTGGCGGATCCCCTCATCCCCTTGGGCTTCGTAGAAAGCAGAGTTTGGTTTATAGGCACAGACAAGATCATGGGTCGCATCTATTATTCGCTTATTAAACCCGTACTGCTTATCTGGACCATCAAGGTGTTTAGGTAACTTTTCGATCGCACTATCGAGACCAACACATAAGAGAGAGTTATTTTTAGTGACTATCGCGTCTAATTTTTGCTGTGGATTCATTTTATTTTTTTTGATTCCAAATACTTTTTTCCGTGACCAACTTTAGTATTGATCGGAATATTTTTTTTACACATCGGACAATCTCTTTCTTCATAAGAACTTATCATAAAAATATCCAGCGAGTCAAATACCGCACCGACTGATTGTGAATTTACTTTGTCCGGTTCGCGATTAACCATCACACACACAGATTCAACAACTCCTCCAACATCGCGCACGGCCTCAACTACCTTCTTTACAGATCCGCCCGTTGTTGTTAGATCTTCAATCACCAAAACTTTTTTTCCCTTTACGACCTCATCATATTTTCTCGTAAAAATTTGTTGTTTATCAGGAGTTTTTTCCGTATATACACTTAAAATTTCTTTCTTCCTGAGTTTACTCAGGTGGTATGCTGTCCACTGAGATAAAACAATTCCACCGAGTGCAGGAGCTGCGACAACATCGATATCGGTATTTCTATATTTTTCAGCGAACATCAGACCCACTTCAGAAGACTCGACCGGATGTGTGTATAAAGTGTCTTTGTTAATATACCCATCACTATGACGTCCTGTCGTCAGGACAAAGTGATCGTTGTTGATTATGGCGCCAACTCCTTTAAGAATATCGAGAACACCTCTTTTTTTCATAGAAAAATTTTAACTGATAATCGAATCAAATTCTGCCTGTGTTAAAAATTTTCTTTCAATAACTATTTCTCTGAGTGTTTTTCCTGTCTTCACTGCTTCCTTCACTATTTTTGATACTACATCATACCCAAGTTTTGGCACAAAAAGAGTTGCGTAAGCGGTAGAATTTTCCAGATATCTTTTGCATACTTCTTCATTTGCTACAAGAATACTTATGCACTTTTCGTTGAACACCTTCACAGCGCTTTCCAAAAATTTAAGCGAAGTGATAATCGAATCGGCGATGATTGGAAACATTATGCCGAGCTCCAGATGAGCTCCCTCGACGGCATGTTCTATAGTTAAATGTTTTCCCGAAATAAAATAATATACCTGATTAATGCTCTCCGGTATAACCGGATTGACTTTACCCGGCATAATTGAGGAACCTTTTTGAAGCGGTTCCAACCTCAGCTCACCAATGCCTCCGCGCGGACCACTCGACATGAAACGGATGTCAGTCGCAATTTTCGAAAGATCGATACTTAAGGCACACAATAAAGAGCTAAGATGATAAAAATCCGATTGACTGCTCGTCTGCGACATAAAGTTGGTGGCTTTTACGACAGGCAATCCGGTTATTTTTTGTAGATGAAAATAAACCGATTTAATATAAGCGTTTGACGCATTGATACTATTGCCAACGGCCGTTCCCCCAAGATTAAGATCGTAAAGATATTTCTGAAACTCTTCAATTCTCTGTTTGTCGCGTTTAATAATCGTCGCATAAGACAAAAATTCTTCCCCTAAAGTTATTGGCACCGCATCCTGCATGTGAGTCCTGGCCAGTTTCGCTATACGCCGGAATTCTTTCCCTTTTTTTTCTAAAGAATGAATTAGCTTATCGGTCGATTCGAGCAATTTAGCAGAAAGACGCAAACAGACAATCTTCAACGCGGAAGGATTTACGTCGTTTGTAGATTGGGATCTGTTTACGTCGTCGTTGGGATGGATAGGTTTTCCCAAAATTTCCGACGCGCGAGCCGCAACAACTTCATTGACATTCATATTGATCGAAGTACCCGCTCCACCCTGAAGTCCGACGGTAACGAATTGATCGACATATCCGCCAAGTAATATTTCTTGACAAGATTGGATAATCGCATCCGCTATACTCGCCTCCATCTCTCCGATTTCCCGGTGAGCATAAGCGGCAGCCTGTTTTATCTCTACTATCGCATAAATAAGGTCGATGTAAGTTTTGTGATGAGGAAAAGGAAAATTATCGATGGATTTTGCGGTCTGGTCACCATAATATATTTTTTTTGTCGCTTTCTTCATATCGGATACTTATACTACTTTGCCGCTGGCGTTTCTGTGATATTGAGCAAATTCGCTGACTTTTTTCAGCTTGATATGGTTCAACACTGGCCCCTCAACGCACATCCGCCAGCCGGTTTTATCGACACAACATTGTCCGCAGATGCCGATTCCACATTTCATATACCGCTCAAGCGAAACTTCAAAAGGTATTTTATGCCGGTAACAAATATCGGCAATTTTTTTCTCCATTATTTCCGGACCTACTATATAAGCCATGGAGGGCTTGGATTGGGCAACAAACTGCGCGAACGGATCGGTGACAAAACCCTTATGACCAGCGGAACCATCGTCGGTTGCGCGGTGGACACTTACACCAATCTTTTCCATCCAGGAATCGAATAGTAATTCTTTTTGCGTTCGTGCCCCGATAAACAAATCCACATCTATTTTCTTTTTCCGCAATTCCTGGGCAAAATATGCAAGTGGGACCATTCCGTAGCCTCCGGCAACCAAAGCAACCTTGGCTTTCCGCAGTGGAAAGGTAAAACTCGTGCCATAAGGTCCGCGAACGCCAACTTTATCACCAACTTTAAGACTGTGTAGAGCCGTGGTTGCCTCCCCCACGGCAGCCACGGAAATTATGAAAGATTTATAGTCTTTGTTGATTATTCCAAAAGGAATCTCGTCAAACCCAGGTACCCAAACCATAAGAAATTGACCCGGTTTACCAATTAGCGGATAGTTAAAATAAAATGATTTCACACGGCTATTCTCCCGAATAATTTTTGTGATCGGAAGAACTAACGGTTTGTCTATATTTATTTTAATTTTCATGGACGGTTCCTCGAATTTCATCTAAATTTTTATAGCCTTCCTCTTTCATAAATTTTTTCATCTCATTCGCTACCTTTTTAAAAATATCAACTCCCCGATAATAAATCCCCGACCCAATCCCAACAGCCGTCGCACCCGCCATTATAAACTCAATAGCGTCTTCTCCTGTCGTAACGCCCCCGGTGCCTATAATTGGTATTTTCACCGCTTTGTAAAGATTATAAACGGCGCGGACGGAAACAGGTTTGATTGAAGGACCAGATAAACCACCGAATTTATTGGTAAGAACTGGACGTTTTAGGCGGATATCGATTATCAAGCCCGACAAAGTATTTGTGGCTGTGATTCCATCCGCGCCGCCTTCTTCTGCGGCGCGGCCAATCTCGGCAATATCGGAAGTATCAGGGCTTAGTTTAGCGAAAATTTTGGTTTTTCCAGATATCTTTTTAACTGATTTAACCGCTTTTTCGGTCGCTTTCGTGTCGAGTGCAAACATACGCCCAAAGTCGTTTTCGGTATTAGGACATGATAGGTTGAGTTCAATCATCACTGGCTGAATCTCCATAATTTTCTCAGCCACTTTAACAAAATTTTCTACTTTATCGGCAAAAATACTTATGAATAAAGGAATTTTCAGTAGGTCTTTTGATTCTTTAAGGTAACCAATCGAATTCTCAACCCCCGGATTAGAAAGTCCAACGGCATTCGTAATTCCATGCTCCCAGGCAAAAACGGTCGGGTTATGATGCCCCACCCTTTCCATCGGGCCGATCGATTTGCAGGTGACAGCCCCCGCCCCGGATTTTTCGACAATCTTGAGGGACGCTGCCGAAACACCCATAATTCCTGATGCCAGCACGGTTGGATTGTTGAGTTTAATTCCTGCGAGATCTACAGATAAATCAATCATGGCTGAATAACTACCCCTTTACCAGGTTTAACTAATATTTTGTCATTTTCAAAAACTGTTTTTCCCCTTATAACAACTTTTTGCACCTTCCCTTTGACCTTCCATCCTTCAAAAGGCGTCCATTTGCATTTGGTTTGAAGATTATCTCCTTTTAGCTCATATGAATAATCCGTATCTACTTCGACACACGTGTCTTTTTCTTCAGGAATTTTCAGCAATTTTTTTGGACCTTCAAAGCAAAGTCTGATTATGTCTTCAACAGATATCCGGCCTTCATGCATAGCGGTAATAAGAAGCGGCAGAGTTGTTTCGAGTCCTGGCACTCCAAATGGTGGCTTGTCAGAATCTTTTTCTGCTTTTGTGTGTGGCGCATGATCGGACTCGATAACATCGACTGATTTCAAATTATTCCAGATAAATTCAATATCCTTATCGGTTTTTAACGGTGGCTTCATGCGAGCATATGGCCCCAGTTTCTGTCTATATTCTTCGGTGAGAAAAATATGATGCGCACAGACGCCGCAAGTCACAGGAAGTCCTTCTTTTTTTGCATCCATGATCTGCTGAAGTTCATGCTCACTTGAAACATGGCAAAAGTGTGAAACCTGGCCTGTTTTTCTGATGACGTTAATCACCGTTCCGACCATATCTTCTTCGGCATGAAGCAAAATCGGTTGTGGATTTTTCCAGGCGGTATAAATTTTTTCCAAATATTTCTCGTCGATTATAAAGCCTCCTGTCGTGATATTCAGATACAGTTTCAAGCCCCAAACAAGTTTTTTTACTTTTGCAAACTCTCCTAAATTATCACCAAGCGATCCAAAATAAAATCCGATATTAGAAACAGTCTTTCCTTTGGCTATCTTTATTTTTTCCTGGAGCACTTTTTCGGTCGTGATCGGTTCCAGATTATTGGGCATATCAAAAACCGATGTAAATCCGCCCGCCAACGCCGCAGCAGTGCCCGTATAAAAATCCTCTTTTTCGGTCTGACCAGGGTCACGAAGATGTACATGAATGTCTATGAGCCCGGGTAATTTAATGATTTTCATAAATATTTATTTGTATTCTCGCCAAGACTTAATATCCAAATCATCGAAACCGTAACGGGAAATCGCGTCGATAAAGGAAATCGCCAGTTTCAGATCGGTGAAAAGCGGGATGTTGGCATCTACAGTAGCTCTTCGGATCAGATAATCATCCGTGGTGAGATTTTCTATATTGCGGCTCTCCTCCAGCATATCGCTAACATTAATAACCAATGAAACTTTTTTTGTGCTTATGGTATCAACTACATTTGGTTTTTTATGTTCATATACTTTATTAACAAGCTTCGACCTCACTCCGTTCTTACTAAGAAATTCATGGGTATTTTTTGTTGAAAATAGCTTGAAACCCTGTTCTTTAAGAAGTCTCGCCGATTCCAGAAAACGCTTCTTGTTTACTATACCGCCGATAGTTAACAAAACTGTTTTTTCTCTAATCGAAACTCCGGCGGCATAAACCGATTTTATAAGCGCGAGATGGTAATTTTCACCAAAGCAGGCCACTTCACCGGTGGAGGCCATCTCGACTCCGGTTACCGGATCGGCGCCTTCCAACCTCGCAAAAGAAAACTGCGGACTTTTGACGACAGAATATTCCGGGTACTCGACTTCATAATGTTTCGCTTTACCGAAAAACGAATCAACGGCAACCTCGGCAAAATTTATGCCGGTAGATTTCGACATGAAAGGAAAACTTCGCGAAGCGCGTAAGTTTATCTCAATAACATAGACTTTATTCTTTTTGGCAAGAAACTGGATGTTAAAAGGCCCCGTGATCTTCAACCCACGAGCTAGCTTTTTTGCAATATCAATAACTTTTTTCTCGGTCCGCAGATACATCTGCTCCGGCGGATATACGATTGTCGCATCGCCCGAATGCACGCCGGCATGCTCCACATGTTCGGCCACTCCATATACTTTCACTTCCCCATCTTGCGCGACGCCATCAAGCTCAATCTCTTTTGCATTAAGGAAAAATTTGGAAACAGTGACCGGATATTTTTTATTCACGACTACAGCTCGCCCAATATATTTTTTAAGATCACGCTCGCTGAAGCAAACACGCATTGCACTCCCCGAAAGCACATACGAAGGCCGGATAAGTACCGGATATCCGATTTTATCAGCAAATTTAATCGCCTGTGCGGCTGTTGCTGCCTCAGTCCAATAAGGCTGAGCTATGCTGAGATCGTCACAAAGTTTGGAAAAGGCATTGCGGTTTTCGGCCCGGTCGATGTCGTCGGCGTTTGTACCGTATATTTTCAGTCCGTTTTTAGATAAAGATTTTGCCAGGTTATTCGGCCGCTGGCCCCCCACCGATACGACTACTCCATCTGGATTTTCGAATTCATAAATATCTGTCACTCGCTCAAATGAAAGCTCTTCGAAGTATAAACGCTCAGACATGTCGTAATCGGTGGAAACCGTTTCCGGATTGCAGTTGACCACAACAGATTTTTTATTGTATTTTTTCAGATGCGACGACGCATGTACGCAAGACCAATCAAACTCAACCGAAGATCCGATCCGGTATGGACCTGACCCCAGTACGATTACTGAGCCTTTTCCTAAAGCTACCACATCGTTATGCGAACCACCATATGTCATATAAAGATAGTTCGTCTGAGCCGGAAACTCGCCCGCCAAAGTATCTATCTGAAAAACAGATGGTTTGATTCGTAGTTTTTTACGGTGTTCTCTAATTTCCAATCCCTTCTTCCCAACCAATACTCCGATTCTTTTATCGGAAAATCCGAGTTGTTTTAAGTGTAGCAAACTATCAGCGTCATCCAAGATTTTACTGGAACGACCGATAATATTTCTCTCACCATCTACTATATTTTTAATCCGATGCAAAAACCAGGGGTCGATACCTGTTATTCTATAAATCTCATCGACACTTAATCCGGATCTTAGAGACTCGGCAATTGCAAATATCCTTTTGGGAGTGGGAACTTTCAGATAATCAACTATGTCTTTTTTTGAAGAAAATTCAAAGTCAGTCACGCCTTCCTGCCCAATATCCAACATCCGAATCGCCTTTTGTATCGTCTCCTCGAAGTTGCGTCCAATCGCCATCACCTCCCCAACCGATTTCATAGAGCTACCAATAACTTGCTCAACTTTCCTGAATTTATCGAGATCCCAACGGGGAATTTTTACGACCAAATAATCCAGAGCCGGCTCGAAGGCCGATTGAGTGACCTTTGTAACCTGATTTTTTACTTCCGTAAGCGACTTACCAAGAATTAGTTTGGTTGCTACATATGCAAGCGGATAACCGGTTGCCTTGGAAGCAAGTGCCGACGAACGGGACAAGCGTGGATTAAGCTCAATAATGTAATAATCGATCGTCGAATCTCCTTTTGGATTCGGATTCAACGCAAACTGCACATTGCACTCACCGATTATATTCAGGCTGCGGACAAGCTCAATCGCCCGCGATCTTAAAAAATGATCCTCAAAATTCGTGAGCGTTTGGCTCGGCGCGACCACGATCGACTCGCCAGTGTGAATCCCGAGCGGATCCATATTTTCCATATTGCAAACGGCCACACAATTATCGTCCTGATCGCGTACTATTTCATATTCGATCTCTTTGAAGTGATGCAAGTATTTTTCTATAAGCACTTGTGGCGAGAACGCCAGAGCTTCGGCTACTTTCGCTTCCAGCTCTCTTACCGTACGCACGACACCCGACTTTTGTCCGCCAAGGGCAAATCCTGCGCGAATCATTATCGGAAACCCAATCCTGTCGGCAACAGCAACTGCTTGATTCACGCTCGTTGCCGCTTCGCTCGGTGGCGTCGAAAGCCCAATTTTTCGCCAGAACAACGCGCCGTTTGCTTAGAGACGAT
>CAYMOO010000042.1:0-10507 GCA_964392185.1 uncultured Gammaproteobacteria bacterium | reverse complement strand
TCTATTTTGGTACCAATTCGAGTGCTGATCCGCAGGTAAGTGGAAACTACCAGACCGGAGCAACGTATACAGTAACGACGCCATTATCGACAGGAACTTATTATCTTAGAATAAAAACAGCGGACGCGGCCGGAAATATAAGCGCGGCAACGACTGGTTTTACATATATCTATAATGGTGTTTCACCGGCACAGTCTCTATCCAAAACATTAACATCAGACTTCAGCTCAGGTACCGCAAGTAATGTCTCGACCAGTAGTGACCAAATTAAATTGTCGAGTAAAAGCGGATTCTGGCAGCAGGAGAGGCTTTCGGTGATTCCCGCCTCAACGAATTATGGCGCGGCATTTGCTTATGTTTCGAGCTCCAATAAGCTGTACACTTTCCGCGGAAATGCAACCACATTTTATGAATATGACATAACTTCCGATACATGGACGACTAAAGCGGCAGCGCCTGCGACGGTTTATATTGGTGGAGCGGTAATCGAGGGCCCATCAGGTTATTTATACGCTGCTCCGGCAAACACCACGAATACCTTTTGGCGTTATGACATAGCAAACAACACATGGTCCGATGCGGCCGCCGCCGATGCGCCTTTGGCTTTTTATTACGGCGCTTCATTTATCTATGACGGATCGCGTTATATATATGCATTACGTGGTAACAGTGATGACGCATTTATGAAGTATGACACACAATCTGACAGCTGGTCATTACTGGCCAACACCGATTTCGGATCGCCGACGAGTCAGCCGACTAACATAGTATATGTAGGTGGCGACATTACTTACGATGGTTCCAATACTATTTATGCTATACAGGGTAACGGATATTCCGGCTTTGCCTCATATAATATAACATCTGACACCTGGACACAGATGTCTAATCTTCCAGTTTTGCCAAATAATTCGGCCCAAATAGAATACGATTCCACCACACGTTCGATTTATTATATAAGCACGTGGGGAAATCCATTTTTGTATAAATATTCACTCGATACCGATACTTGGACCAAACTCCCGGATGCGCCCGCTGCCTTTACTGCGGGTGCCGCGCTTCGCGATGTAAATGGTGTGTTATATGCCCTTCGTGGAAGTAATACGACTTTCTGGAAATTTAATATCGCAAAAAATTCTTGGCGTGTTCCGAATTGGGGTATATTTGGTCCGGAGTTTCGTGGCACCGATTATCGTCCGTTTGGTTATGGAGCTCAAATCATAAAAGGCGACGGTAACTATTATTATTTGACCAGAGGAAATTTTGATAATCTTTTCGTCCGTTACAATTATGTAACAGGAGAGTCGGTTTTCATGGCCGACGCACCGGTAGGATTTTATCTAGGAAGCGCACTGGTATACGATAATGTCAATAGCAAAATTTATGCGATAGGTACTCAATATGATACTAGTCTGTATGTGTACGACATCGCAACCGACGCTTGGAGTAAGGTGAGTACCGATAATCCTCCCGCTTCTCCGGGCACAGGATCTACGATGGTATATGATGGTAGTCGATATATATATTGGTTAAGAGGTGGAAACACCACGAATTTTTATCGTTACGACACTCAAGGATCGGCTGGTTCCCGTTGGTCTTCCATGACCGCTATAACAGCTGCTGCTTCTTATGGTGCCGATTTAATTTTGAAAAGCGGTTACATATATACTCCGCGTGGAAATAATACCACTACTTTTTATCGGTATAGCATTTCCGGTAATTCTTGGTCTACGATGACGGCAGCTCCGGCCGCGATTTATAACGATGGATTTTTGGTCGATGGCGGCTCCAACACGTTGTATGCTTGTCGCGGTATCAATTTGGCCAACTGTTATCAGTATTCTATCTCGGGTAATTCATGGGCTTCGATTACCGATGCACCGGCCAATATTTCACAGGGTGGTGCCGCGTCTGGAGATGGAGCAACCAGAATGTATGTCATTGCTGGAGCCGGTGGAACTAATACATACACGAACGGATTATATTCGTATATAATGCAGTCCTCATCTTCTTCGTTTCAAGAATCGGGATCATTTACCTCCGCTTCACATGACCTAACCGCAGTTTATAAATATGCAAATATTAATCTCACTTTTACTCCAGCAGCGTCGAATACTACTTTGACTGTTTCAACAAGAACTTCTTCCGATAATAGCACATGGTCTTCTTGGTCTCAGGCTAGCGAACAAAAAGTCATCGGCTCTTCATACGCATATGCGATAAACTCGACGCCCGCACGATATATACAGGTAAAATTCGAGATGACTTCCGGAGACGGAGTACTGAGTGATGTAATTGATGACTACACTATTAATTACTATACAGACACAACTGCCCCGACCAACCCTTCAACATTATCTGCATTTACAACAGCGACGCAAAGCGCGACTCTAACAACAGACACATGGAATAATTATTCGGCGCCTTATTTCTCCTGGCCAGCGGCCGAGGGAGTGGGTGGTGCCAGCGATGGTAGTACTGGTGCGGGTGTAAATGGTTATTACGTTTATATGGGTACAAATTCAAGCGCCGATCCACAGGTGAGCGGAGCGCTTCAGATAGGGACAAGTTATACAGCTTCATCTTTAGTGAGCGGGTCAACTTATTATTTGAGAATTAAGACTATCGATGCGGCAAGCAATGCCGCCGCTTCGGTCTGGCAACCTTTTATATATAAATACGATAGCGGAGGTCCTTCAAATCCGACAACGGTCGTTGCTGACCCTTCCGGTTATACCAATACTAATAGTTATAATTTTAGCTGGAGCGGAGCTGGGGATACAGAGTCGAGCGTTGCTGAGTACTGTTATAAAACCGGAGAAGCGGGTGCGACCGAGATCTGTACTTCGAGTACGTCGGTTACTGGTATTACCGCATACCAAACCGGATCGAATACTTTTTATGTGAGGACAAAAGATACGGCCGGTAATTATTCGTCATCTTATGCAACTGTCTCTTATTATTATAGCTCAACAGCACCAGGAGCACCGACAAGTTTGGCAGTGAATCCTACAAGTAATACCGTTAATGAATTTGCCTTTTCTTGGAGTCCTCCGGCAACGTATTCCGGATCACAGGCGGGCCTGCGTTATTATTATTCCGTCAATGCTTTGCCGACCTCCAGCAATGTAAATACCGTAGGACTCACGAATGCCTATCTTACTGCAAGCTCATACGCGACTCTACCGGGTGCTAATGTATTTTATGTAGTAGCAAAAGATGAAGCGGGTAATATTGACTATAGTTCATATGCGTCCGTAACCTTTACCGCCAATACCACTTCTCCCGGTATTCCCAGAAATTTGGATATCGCGGACGTTTCCATTAAATCAACTTCAAGCTGGAAACTGGCACTTTCATGGGATGCGCCAATTGCTTCTGGATCGGGAGTTGCCAATTATAAAGTCTATCATTCAAACACTACCGATGCTGATTGTAATACCGATGTGTCTCCATTTTCGCTTATGGCAACGACTTCGGGAAAATCGTATGTCGACAGCGATTTAGTTCAGGAGACGCATTATTATTGCGTAAAGGCTTGCGATTCTACCAATAATTGTTCGGCCGTTTCTGATACGGTTTCATTGTATCCGGACGGTAAGTGGACTGTAGCACCCGGTTTGAGTAGCGGACCTGATGTAACCGTCAAAACAAAGTCGGCAATAGTAAGCTGGTCGACAGGTCGATCCAGTAATTCTTTTGTCAAGTACGGCACAAAAAGTGGTGATTATGGTGACGAAGTGGGTTCATCGGAGCAGGTGACCGATCATGAAATTCATTTGACTGGTTTGAACCCCGGAACAACCTACTATTATAAAGCTTTATGGACTGATGAGGATGGTAATACTGGGTCAACCGACGAGGAATCATTCGAAACCGATCCCGCGCCATTTATCTCTGCGGTTAAGGTGACTAATATAGGTATAAACTCAGCCTATATCAATTTCACCATCAAAAACGCGTCAAAGGCTATTATAGATTACGGAGAAACTACAAACTATGGACTGTCGGAGTCAATATCGACTGGTACTTCCGAAACCGAAGAAACCGTTCCGATCACAGACCTAAAAGAAGGCACGGCCTACCATTTCCGTATAAGCGCCCAGGATGCGGAAAAGAATTCATTCGCGGGCGATGATTATACTTTTGAGACATTGCCCGTTCCGAAGATCGTAAACCTCAAAGTACAACAAGTAATCGGTTTCCCGTCGGCAACGATTCGTTTGCTTTGGTCTTCTAATACACCGATATCTTCTATTGTGACGTATTCACCGGTCGGTTTCCCGGAAAGAGCTAAGGATCAAATTTCACTTGCGTTAGCTCAAAATCATGATGTGATTCTGAAAAATCTTACCGACGAAACTCCATACGATATTATCGTGCGGGGTAAAGATGCCGCTGGCAATGAGGCAAAAGCCGACCCGGTGAGCATTACTACAGCCGCCGATTTGCGCGCCCCAGTTATGCAGAATGTTGGAGTTGAATCAACAATAAGCGGAGTGGGGGACAATGCCAAAGCGCAGATAAATATTACTTGGGACACCGATGAGCCAGGCTCTACCCAGGTCGAATATGGTGAAGGCACTGGTACAACTTATGGTTCCAGTACGAAAGAAGATAGCATTCTCAGTTCCAACCACGCGGTGACTATTCCCGGATTACAGCCTTCGAAAATTTATCATCTGCGTGTCGTTTCTAAAGACAAAGCCAAAAATATAGGGTATTCTGATGATATAGTCATAATTACGCCAAACGCGACCAAAGACGCTTTGAATCTGGTGGTTGAAAAACTGTCGTCGACGTTTGGATTTTTGAAAAATACCAGTTTACTTAAAAAGTAACTTAATAATTAAATATGTTGGTTCAGGGAAAGCCTTTTATAGAAGCAAGATCGGTGATCAAACAGTTTAATGCGCGAGACGGCATGACCACTATTCTTAAAAATATAAATGTTACCATCAACTTTGGCGACTTCGTAATAATTTTCGGTCCCTCGGGTTGCGGAAAGTCTACTTTCTTGCATACTATTCTAGGATTGGAGATGCCGACCTCGGGCCAGATTTTATATGAGAACAGGGACTTTTATGCTATGACGGAAGATGAAAGAGCTATATATCGCCGACACCGGATCGGAATTATTTATCAACAGCCATTATGGGTCAGTTCGCTTGACGTCTATCATAATGTCGCTTTTTCGTTACATTTGTTGGATTATAACCAAGCTTCTATGGAAGATAAGGCAAGAAGCGTTCTCCAGCTTGTCGGAATGGAGAAGTGGATGCGCTATCGTCCGTCGGAGCTTTCATCCGGTCAGCAGCAGAAGATTAGTCTCGCAAGGTCGATGATTATAGATCCGATACTACTTATTGCCGATGAACCAACAGGTAACTTGGATACTGTCTCGGGACAAGAGTTGATACAGATGTTTACAAAACTCAACCAGGAAGGGCGCACTCTAATTATGGTTACCCACGACCTTGAATATCTAAAATATGCAACTAAAGTTATTCATATGATAGACGGACAGGTTGTTGAAGTGTATGCGCCGGCCGATAAGAAAAACACCCTTAATGCCCGCGGTAAGAGAGGTAGTGTAGATGAGACTAGCGATATGAACGTGCGTGATCCGGAGTTTTTGAAGAAGTTGGCTGGTTAGATTTATGAAACTTATTAAATCGATACTCGGAAAAATAATTTCAACTATCACATCGCCTGCTAAAATGAAAGATCTGAGCGTGAATTTTGTATTGTTTTTTCCGAGGGCAACGAAAATATCTTATCTTTTCGGAACATTTTTCTTACTCCTGACTTTGACGGTGGCTAAAGAGTTGATAATATGGGCAAGCAAGATCCCGGTTTTAGGTTTGGGCTTTAAGATAATTAGACCTCTGTGGAGTCGCACTTTGCAGCCTATTTTTGATAGATTCATGATATTTCTCGACAATCAGCGCTCCTTTAAGGTAAGGAGATCATATCTTATATATATAGCATTACAAAATCTGCTTGCCCGAAAAAGTCGTTCTTTCGTAACTATCCTTGGTATGTCGATTGGAGTTGGTATTATTGTTTATTTACTTTCACTCGGTTACGGTATCGAGAGGCTGGTAATAAGCCAAGTGGTTTCGCTCGACGAGCTTTCGCAGGTTGATGTCGTCGGTGGTGAGACAACCTCGACAAAAATTGATTCGAATGTCATCGGTAAAATTCAGAAAATTTCCGGAGTTAAGGTCGTTATGCCGATTGTATCGGTAGTCGGACGTATTAATTACCAGAATGCTAAAGTAGATGTGGTTGTCAACGCTGTTCCTCCGGAATATTTTTCCGCCGGAAAAGGTAACTTGTTGCGAGGGAAATACTTCACCTTTAATCCATATTCCAATATTGAATCGGGCACTGTTGCCGGTATCGAGACACATGTCGAACGTGTAAAAATCGGCAGCCGCATAAATGATAATAGAGTATTTTTTAATGCGAATCCAAATAAACAGGTCGGTGTTTGGGAATCTTGTTCGGTTAGTTCCAAATTATTGGGTGTTACGGTGAGAATAGAGGGTGGGTATGAGGGGGTGGAGATATGGGGCAATCAGTATGCGCCTTTTGAGCCATATGGAAGAGCGGGTTATGACGAGGTGAAACAAGCTTATGCCGGCCAGTGGGTTGAGGCAAAAGTACCATTGTATGCTTACGATGTTGATAATAAGATGATGCCGATGTTCGATGACTCCGGCAGGCAGCTTTGGGTAAAAGGGTGTATAGCAAGAAAAGACGTGCAACTTACCGATGAGCTGCCGATCTTGGGAAGTGTCTTGGGTGAGGCGACAGCTAGTGCAGGTTTGAGCTCGGCCTCCAATAGTGCCAATCTCAGCCTTGATACAACATTGGTTTCTACCGATTCTGCCGGCTTTGAAATAGTAAAAATAGCCGCCGATCAGCAAGTGACGCAAGTGAGTACGGCTCCCGCAAACCTCACCTTCCATAATAAGCCATCTGGTGAAGCACTTATTTCGACCGGTTTATTGAGCTTACTTAATATTCCTCTTGAAAAAGCTCTCAGCACCTCTTTTAAAACGTCATTTATTATTACGCGAAGTCTGATGCCGGAAATACGAACGAAATCTTTTACCGAAGAAGTGGAGTATAAAGTTAAGGGAGTGATACGTAATGATAACGAACAACTTATATATATACCATTTTCTGATATTCAAAGTCTCGGTGTTCCTTATTATTCACAAGCTAGAACCATAATGAAAGACAAAAGTATTCTGCCGAAAGTCCGAGATCAGATTGAAACTCTCGGCTTTACCACATCGAGCGCAGTTGATACGGTAGCACAGATTGAGAGTTTGTTTACGAATCTTAAAATCATACTCGTGCTTATCGGATTGATAGCCCTTGGAGTAGCATCATTAGGCATGTTTAACACACTAACGGTATCGCTTCTTGAGCGAACTCGTGAAATTGGCGGTATGAAAACCATAGGAATGGTTATGTCCGAGATTCAAGATCTATTTCTTGCCGAAGCTATGATTATGGGATTTGCCGGAGGCATAGGGGGACTGGTTTTTGGTTACCTTGGAGGTAAACTAAGTTCTCTCGCCGTTTCCATCGTGGCTATATCCAACGGTATCGGATACTTGGATCTTACTTACATACCCTCATTTCTTGTATTTTTTATACTTGGCTGTTCTTTTATAATCGGGCTCCTTGCCGGACTATATTCCGCTTGCCTAGCCAAGAAACTTTCTGCGCTTAACGCGCTGCGGTATGAATAATAAAAAACCATCTAAATCGAAAAACATTTACGTCGATACTCCTATTCATACTTCACCAAACAAAAATATAAGTGTGGATTTGAGAATCATCCGGCGTTTGGCGTTTCCCTTGATGTGTGGCTTCGTCATCGGGATCTTTGGTTACTTGGCTGGGGGCGCGTTAGTACGATATTTTTCTGGACAGCCTAATAAGCAGGTAAAAGAATCTGCTGTTCAAGTCCAAAAGACTTTCATCGATAATCACTTACGTGAAGACGTAATAAAGAGCGCTGAGGTTATTTCACAAATGTATTTTGATCCGTATACACTGTTAACAGAAATTAAAGAAAATAAAAATACAGTCACCTTATTGGATGTACGGCCGGATTCTGAATATAGGAACGGGCACATAATGGGTGCTATATCAGTGCCTTTTTCGGGGGAAAGTGATCTTATAAATAAGACGCTAAAATACAAAAACAAACGAATTATCATATATGGTGGATCGGCTTATTCGACAGATCCATTAAAAGCTTTTACGATATTGCTCAAGAATAATTTCGATGCGCGCATGCTTGCGGTAGGATGGAATGAATGGAAGCATCTTAGTACGGTATGGTTACCCGAATCACAATGGACGGCGATAGATATCAATAACTTTATTAAAAAAGACTAAAATATTATGGAGGTGATATTTCTTTACGTTTATTTATTGGTGATGGGTACCGCAATCGGCTCTTTCCTCAATGTGCTCATTGACCGGCTTCCGGCGGAAGAATCCATTATGGGACGTTCTCATTGCGATTATTGTTTGCGTCCACTTACTGCCCTTGATCTTGTACCGGTTATTTCTTATCTGGCTTTGAAAAGACGTTGCCGCACTTGTAAAAAGAAGCTGTCTTGGCAGTATCCGGCCATCGAAATTTTTACCGGAATAATATTTGTTCTTACTTGGATTTACGCTCCTGTAATTGCGGACCCTTCTTTATTTATTATTGAGAGACTGGTTTATTTAACGGCTGTTTCGGCCCTCATAGTATTATTTTTTGCAGACGTGAAATATCAAATTTTACCGGATTCGATACAGGTCACACTTGTCATTTGCTCTTTTATATTAAATGCGCTTAAATTCAATCTGAACGGCGACATGTTTCTTTTGAATGTACCCAATTTGGCTTTGGCCGGGCTAGTGGTATCGGCGCCGGTATTTTTTTTGTTTGTATTTACTATTGGAAGAGGAATGGGGTTTGGCGATGTAAAATTGGCCTTCACCATAGGATTACTGCATGGCATATGGGGCGGCCTGCTGAGTCTTTATGTAGCTTTTTTGGGAGGCGGGATCTTGGGATTATTACTTATCGGGTTCAAGCTAAAAAAAATAAAAAGCAAAATTGCCTTTGGTCCGTTTCTTTTAATCGGTATTATAATAGTACTTTTTTTTGGTGGTCCTATAATTGCATGGGTGAAGGAAATGTACGGATTCGTTTAAAAAGGAAAAACCCTGCTACGTTTGTTTGTTGCGTAGCAGGGCCTGCCGCCTTATGGCGGGTTGAGGATGCTTAGAGCTCCTCTATCCAATTTTGCCCTTTGGGCGGTCAGCCCCACTTAGGGGACTCGGAGTATAGTATTAAGTTAGAAAATGTGGCCCACTTAAGACCATGGTCTGTTGCAGCCGGGGCAGTTGGCGGGCTTGGGGCCCGTGCCCGTGAACCAGCGGCCGCACCCTTTACAGGTTACGGAATACATCCATACCTTAAAGGAAGTCCAATATTGATTTAACATTGACTAATCCTCCAAATTGGAAAGTACGGAAAAATCGTTATATTTTATAACCTATGCCTGGAAAACCTCTTCCAGCATTGATATATAAAATATGCGCGTATTATACAGTTTTGTAAAAAAAATTCCAGTGTCCTACGGCACAATGTCTTGTGCCAATAACTAGGAGTATTGTGAGGATGGGTGCCGTGGTATGAAGTTTTTCATCAGACCACGGCAATGTAAACAGTTCAGAAATACAGAAGAGGACGGACTTCCTATTAAAAAAGATTATGTTATCTGCGGTCCCGGCCTACTTCTATGTGGCCGTCATCGAACACCTTCAGTTCGACAACGAGCCAAAACTCGGTGGGGTTGTCGGGTAGGTAGTAGCCGACATCCACTAACCTCAAAACATTTCCCACGCGACCTCGGGCACGTAATATGCAGTCGCTCAGATTATTTTGCAATACCCAATTCCAAGCAGCTGTTTTAGCTTGTGTTTTGGAAAGCATAATTCACCTCAATCTCGAAGAGTTCTTCGCTCCGTCCTGTAGGTTCCCCACGACCCAGCGAAGAATAATTAGGGAAGTCTGAGTAATAAGTATAGAGTTTTATTATCCAGTCTTCCTTAATTATTCAGCGCGAGTTATTTCCGATATAAAAGTGCTAAATTATAGGATATATTAAAATGACAGCGGTTGTCAATTAAATATACTATGATAAGCTATTTTACAATAGCGAGAGATTTTATACAAATTATAGGATTAATAATAATTCTTTTTTTGAAATAGATTCGCCGGGCTTGAATAAAATCCATAAAAGGTTATAATTGTAAATAATTTTATTAGTAATTGAAAACACCTGAATATGGAACAAACATTAGTGGTACTTAAACCAGATACAGTCGCCCGTGGCATCGCGGGGGAGATTATTTCTCGTTTTGAAAAAGTCGGTTTGAAAATTGTGGCTTCTAAAATACTTAAAGTCGACCGTAA
>CAYMOO010000041.1:0-10604 GCA_964392185.1 uncultured Gammaproteobacteria bacterium | reverse complement strand
ATCCAGCCCAGGAATCCTTCACTATCCGATCTTATCAGGAAGTAAGATATTGCTTTTATTGCCATCCATCTGGAGAATTCGTTCGCATATTCGGTGCCGTGCATCGAGGAGATCTGCGACTTCATATCTTTGATGTAATCGACAATCGCTCCGTAGCTCCGGTCTTTGCCTTTAGATACTTTTCTTAAGGTTTTATAATAATCTACCATCTTATCGACGGTTTTTTCTTCGGAAGTAGCTATGTCATCAAATACACGGACATTGGAGTTTTCACCTTGAGCCGCATGGGCGAGCAGGGTGATATCAAAGTCTTCGATAGCAAGCGCAAACGGAGCGCCATAAGGGGGTCCTTCTTTATATTTTTGTGAAAATTCATCAAGATAAGAGACGTCGCTTCCCGGTAAAGGTTGGTCATTAAATAAGAATCCTCGTGTAGCCCTCAGTACCGCAATAGCGTTTTTTTTGCGTACGGCGTCAAACTTATCGTTGCCGTCCAAAGTTACTTTACCTTTGGTCATGCTATTGTTTTCCCATAATTCTATTAATCTCTCCGGTGTAAGTTCGGAGTTATCTATCTTGATTTCATGCAGAGCGCCATCATTATATTTGAGATCGTGCTTGACTTTATTTGCCACTTCCGCACGCAGAAGCGACTCGGCGGCGCAAATATCCTGAAGTGCCTGATGATAGGTTTCTTCATATTGGTCAACACCCCGCGCCTTCTGCTCCGCCCAAGATTTTTCATCTTTTATATCCAAGGCCAGACTGGATTTTGCCGCTTTGAATACCGCTTCCATTGCTGTATCGCGCTTCGAGGATACTTTTCGGCGGCGCTCCGCTTCCATACGGAGAAACTTTGTCGGCAAGCGCTGGGCGATAGCTCTTGACAATATCATGTAATAAAAATCTTTATAATTCTCCGATCTTTTAGCTTTTGGAGCGTAGCCGTCTTCTACGTTTTCGTATTTGTCACCGACTTTTTTCCCCAAATTTGGCTTCTCCACATCGATGCTCTTGAATATAACATCAATGTTATGCTTAATTTGCTCTTCCGTAAGTTTGGCTTCGGCAGGATTCATGTAGCGACGGTATAGAAATTCAACGAAGTCTTTTCTTTTTTTGGTCGCCGCTTCATCGTCTTTATAAAAGTTTTTATCGACTTTTTCTATATCGTTCGAACTGCTATCGGTTAAGAATGTTTTCATCGCCTCAATACCTATATTTTCCATCGCGATAAACGAGCCTTTGACATCTTTTTTTTCTACTTGTAGCCAGCCTTCGTATGAAAACGATTTTCTCCAGCCGGACTCATACATGCTGCCAATTTGGCAGATATTGACAATATCCGCATAGCGTACCCGCTTGAGCGCGATATCTTCCGGATTAGCGCCCACGACAAATGAGGCATCGTGCTTGGCGATTTCATCTTGTAACATCCGGTAATCCCAGTTTTGGTAAATACGTTTCATCTCGGCATCATCGGCCGTAAGCACTGCATATATGAGACCAGCCTCTTGAGCTGTTTGCGATGACCAACGAAGTTGGTCAAAAGACTGCGGGTTAAATACCCGGAGTAAAGCTGAGTCTCCCTGTCCGAAAGACTGCATGTTAGGTTTACCGGTTTTATCAACACCGGCGTCAGCACTCGCCGGAACAGTGTAAGCACGCAGTGATGGCCCGTAATTATATGCAATACCAAGATTGATCGCACGCAACAGCTGATCTTCGTTTGTTATTTTGCCGTCGGCGTTTTTGACACCAAGTAAATTGTAGATATACTCACCGGTCAAACGGTCGGTTTTATTCCAGCCGCTGTCCGGGTCAGGTCTATCGATTAATGAAGTCAACGTCCAGTTGTTGCGGGCCAAATTGAGCTCGTTCAGTTTATCCCAGGTGTGTGCGGCCTGCATTATGGTTTCGATATCTTTAAGATCAGCGAAATGATCTATCTCGGAGGTAGGATACTGCGACATCGTCATCTGCTGCCGTCTCCAGAACCTGGTTTGGCTTGTCGACTGATATGGATTGGCTCTTAGATCGTGGTTGATTTTACGCTGATCAAGCTCCGAGCGGACTTTGTTTTGTACATAGCGGAAAAATCCCGCTTCTGAATCTATTTTTTCTTGTCTGAGGTGGGGGTGGAGATAAGTATATGGAGTTTTAGTCGATACTTTCCCGTCTTTTACTGCCATGGTGGTATTCGCCTGATCGACCGTTCCCCGGCTGGAGACATCTATCATGCGGGTAAATTCTTCCTGCTTCAGTCTCCAGAAAGTTAAGTCTTTTAGATCTTCCGGCGTTTTATATTGCTGCAAGATATCGAAGCGTCTCAAGTAATTGGTGATAAGGGTTTGTGGATTCTTAAACATGTTACCTCTTTGCATGGCCTCAGCCGCCAGATCGCGCGGGCTGATTTTATCGACGATCATGTAGAGTTTACTCATCAGGTCGCGACACCGATCCATTATTTCTTCACTCAACATCTGATTGGTGATGTCGTTCAGCATCGATAGTTGTTGCACATTGTCGGGTACGGGCAAATTTTTTTTACGATATTTATATTCGATGATTTTTTCCAACTCTTCCTGTGCTTTTGGTACTAGACCATTGGGTAAACCCATTTCTTCCGGATTGCCGTCCGGTCCTTGCCCGAAGCGTATGCCGCGTACGTAGTTCCAGAATACTTCCTGATTGTTGCTGAAGATCGCAATCGAAAGCCTTTGCGCTTCCCGGTCTTCCTGGAAATACTCAATCATATTTTGGAGGTCGCTATTGTGCCGGTCGTTTTCGGCCTGCATCAGTTTATTTTCTTTGTTGAGCCTATCGGCATCCTCGATCTTTTTTTTCTCGTTATCAACAAGCGTTAAGAAGTTCAATCTGTCAGTGACTTCCGCGGCACTTAAATTTAGGGGAGGTTTGCCTTCGGCAAGCTTCAGGGCGTATTCCAACCGTTTGGCATAGGCCGGGTCCGCCCGGTAAAGTAAGGCAAAATCTTTCTCAAACTCTGTCTGATCTTGGTCGTTACCTTTATTCATGGCCATATAATCTTTCTTGGAGATCAGCTTGAGTGCTATCGGTCCCAGGTATCTTAGCTCACCCGAATTGGCCACGTTTTTATTATCAGTTGTCGCATTATATTCGTACAATTTATTTAGCACTATCTGGGCGGCTTCGGGGATTACGGCATTGAGGTCCTTATTTTCTTTTTCCAAGAATCCGGAAACGGCTTTTTCGTATTTCTCTTTTTCTTCTTTCGACACGCCCCCGGTGGCTTCGTCGGCGGTTCTGATTTTTTCACTGAGCTTTATGAGGTCTTCCGCGTTTTTCACCAAAACACTGCCTTTTATATGAGAAATTCGTTTATCCAGATCGTATGAAGTGATGGTTATCAGGCGTTTGTCAGCCGCCAGCTTCAGGGCATAGTCAAGGCGCTCGGCATATTTTGGATTGGCGGTATATAGTATGCTATAGTCTTTTTCAAAATCCGTCTGCGAAATATCGTTGCCCTTATTGAGTTTTAGGTAGTCTTTCCTAGATACCAGCTGTAATACTATAGGAGCCAGATAACGCCGCTCATCTGCGCGGGCGAAGTTTTTGCCGCTGGCGGTCGCTTCATATAAGTAAAGTTTTTGTAGTACAAACAAGGCGCCCGGATCCATTGCTGGCACTCTTTCGGCTTCATCGGTTTCCAAGAATCTTACTACCAGATTATCAACGGAGATTACATCTGAGAGGCTGGATTTTTTTCCTTCCTTGTCTTCATCCCGTATTTCTTTACTTGTTTGAGTCAGGCCGGCAGCCTCATTGGCCTGATCTTTGGCGATCTGGTTTTTTTCTTTATCGCCAGCACCTTTAACATCAGCTTTGTATTTTTCCAAAGCGTCTCTCCGAAGGTCGATTGTATACTGATCCTTCGTATTTTCCATACTATTATTTTACCATTGCCGAGCGCAATAAAGTCAAGAAGAGGTTTTTTTAAAAAGATTGATTACGGAAGAAGCTACAAACACGGTGAGTGATGATTCCTTTACAAACTCCGTAATATTCCAACAATTCAGGCAACTTGATCGAGTGTAGAAATAGTAGACGATGTCAAAAACGATAAGTAGCGGCAAAAATACAATAAAAAAAACCGGTGCCGCTTTTCTTTTATTCGTTTGTGGCCGATTGTTATTCGCTTGTTGTCGGTTGTTCATTCGACTTCATGTCTATCACTAAATGTCGGTCGCGTCCTTCGCCAACGGAATAAGTGGTAAGGTCCGGCTGGCTGTGTGTTACATATTCATGAACCATTTTGCGTTCGAATGAGGAAAGTCCGCGATAATGGCTTGGTCTGCCCATAGATTTGGTTTTTTCCACCAACTCATCGGCTATTTCGTGCAGGCGTTCTTTTTGTTTTTCGCGGTAGTCGTTAACATTAAGTAATATATGTGTGGGTTCTCCGATCTGTTTGTATAGAATTACTTCAAGAATTTTTTGCAGGGCTCTTATGGTTTCGCCATGGCGGCCGATAACGACCGACGCTTCTTCTTCCGTTTTTACGGTTATGAAGAAGATATGATTTTCGGCATCTTCGCTGACGCTGAGTTCAAATTTTTCGATCATTTTTTTAAGCAGTGTTTCGGTCTCTGTCTGTATTGTGTTGATTTTATCCATAGATTTGTAATAAATAATAATTAGGCTTTTTTACTCGCCGAAGAAGTCTGATTCATCTTTCGATACTGCATTATACTAAACAGGGAAAATATATTCCAATATAGGGAAAGTCCGACCGGTAAGTTCAACGAAAACCAGGCGATCATGAAAGGAAATATATATTTCATTTGGGTATTCATGGCTTTTTGGAAGTCTTCGGCGGTATTGCTACCCTCTTTTTTCTTTTCGTCACCTTCCTCGGCTTGTTTTGCTGGAGCCGAAGGCATGGTTGCTTTTGCTTGGAAAAACTGAAGGATCCCGGTGATTACAGGGATGGAATAATAGTACCAAGTTTTCGATGCTGAAGGGGATAATGCCAAGTTGAAGCCGAAAAACCAAGGATCGATCGAGGCTATGTGCAATGACTGGGAATAGAGCGCGCTGTTTATTTTGGCGATTATATTTGCCCCCGTGCCATTTTTCAGAAAAAGACTTAAGGTGTTGTACAGAGCGATAAAAACGGGCAACTGCACGATCATCACCAAACAACCGGAAGCCGGATTTATACCGTGCTGCTGATAAAGTTTCATCTGTTCTTCCTGAAGTTTTTTTGGGTCTTTCTTGTGTTTCTTGGAAAGATTGTCCAGATGGGGTTTGATTTCCTGCATTTTTTTAGCCGTTTCCATCTGCTTTTTGAAAAAAGGCTGGAAAAGTAGGCGGATAAGCGTAGTCAATGCGATAATCGCAAAACCATATGCCCCCGGGACACGTAAGAATATAAATCCTTTATATAAGGCCACCAATAAATTAAGAATGGGGAAGATGAGAACGGTATTGAAAAATGTTGGTTCAAGCATATTATACCGTTAATTTTTTGCGGTTTTTCAATCGGCGTCTTTTAAGGACGAGTCTACCTGTGTGAGTACCGGCTCTAGATAAGAACCCGTGTTTCTTTTTGTGTTTGGCCGCTTTAGGCTGGAATGTTCTTTTCATATTTGAAAAATGTTTATAATTTGGATGTCAGTATGGAAATATTTCTATTGTCTAGTTTTTGCCAGAGCGCTTCGGTTACGAACGGCATAAACGGATGTAGCATCTTAAGACAATCAAAATATACCTCATCCATCACTTTCTGAATCTCTATAGTACCATTCCGAAGCGGTTCTTTCAACTGCTCTATATAATAATCCGCAAACCTATGCCAGAGAAACTCATGAGTACTGTCGATCGCCTGTGAGAATTTGTACTTCTCCATGTTCGAAATATATTGTTTTTTTGTTTTTTTAAACTCCGCCTGCAGTTCTTTTAGTATTTTTTTACTTTCTTCGGTTGCCGGGCTGTTTTGTGCTGTTTTGGCGCTTTCTTGTTTATTCAGATAGAGAAATCTTCCGATATTCCAGATCTTATTGGCAAAGTTACGCATACCTATTACTTTCTGTTCCGATAGGGGGATTTGTCCGCCTTGAGAGGTGCCGAAGATTAATGATGCGCGAAATGCATCGGTCCCGAATTTTTCGATAAGATCAATTGGATTAACCACATTTCCTTTACTTTTGCTCATTTTTTGCCCTTTTGAGTCAACTACCATAGACCAAAGATATACATCCTTATAAGGGACTTCGTTTCTTATATAAAGAGAAAACATTATCATGCGGGAAATCCAGGGTTTCAAAATATCAGTCATGGTTCCCATCATGTCGGTCGGGAAACGGGTGGTATATTCATCGTCTTTTAGAGTAACCAATGGCCACTGACCCGAAGAATACCATGTGTCAAAAGTATCTGTTTCCGGCAGGTAGTCACCATCTGGTTTATCCTTACTAATTACGTATTCGGGTTGCATATCCCCGGTTGGCGCATTTACTTTTTGTAACCCTTTTTCGATATCGGAAAGGGCTATGCCGTTTTTTATAAATTCAGATACATATCCTTTTTGAAACTTTTTATCCGAATCAAGCCACCAAACGTAGATTTTCGAATTTTTATCTATCTTATACCACACCGGGATTCTTATACCCCATGCTATCTGGCGGCTAATAGGCCAGTCATGCATAATATCCAGCCATTGGAGCATCTGTTTTTTATATTTTCCCGGATAGAACTTTATTTTATTTTTCTCGACCACTTCGATTACACGCTGTTTCAAGTCCTTGACTTTCACAAACCAGTTGGGGATCACCATCGGTTCAAGATCGCGTTTGCATTTGTAGCATACGGATACGGCATGAGCATATTCGTTATCAATTTTTTCCATAAGCCCCTTGGCTTGAAGATCTTCTGCGATTTTTAATCTTGCCGCTTTCACCTTCATACCCGCATAAGGGCCCGCATACTCATTAAGACGTCCGTTCAAATCAATTACTTGTTTTATTTCGAGTCCATGTCGTTTTCCCACTTCGAAATCGTTTGGGTCGTGCGCCGGGGTTATTTTCACAACACCGGTACCGAATTTAGGATCCACATAAGTATCGGCGATTACTTTAAGGGTGAACGGTCCGTTTAACCCTTCGACTTTGATCGATTGTCCTATCCATTTTTTATATCGTTTATCTTTCGGATGCACGGCAACGGCGGTATCTCCGAATTTAGTTTCGGGCCGTACAGTTGCCAGAATAAATGGTCCATATTTTAGGTAATAAAGAGGATCTATTCTTTCGACGTGTTCTACTTCAAGGTCGGCAAGCGAAGTGCCGCAGTAAGTACAGTAGTTGACCATATAATTGTCGCGGTAGACAATTTTTTCTTTTTCCATTTTTGTAAAAGTCTCAAAAACCCGTTCAATCACATGATCGTCCAATGTAAATACATTGCGATTCCAGTCGGCAAGAAATCCAAGGCGTCGAAACTGTCTAAAAATTAATCCGGAATTTTCTTTTACAAAAGCGTAAATGTCGTTATATAAAGTCTGTCTGTCAAAATCCATACGCGATTTTTTTTGTTTTGCCAGATGTTTTTCATACACGAACTGCGTTTCGAATCCAGCATGATCTGTGCCCGGTATCCAAACAGAGTCGAATCCGCGCAACCTTTTGTATCGGATCATGATGTCGTCCACCACATACATCCCATGTCCGGCATGAAGGGAAGCGTTGGCATTCGGCGGCGGCATTAGTATCGTATAAGGTTTGCCTTTACCCCCTTTAAGTAGTCCGTTTTTTTCCCAGAAGTCATATAGTTGCCCTTCCACTTGGGACGGGATAAATTTAGGTTCCATAGTCGGTTCCACGATAATATCAAATAGGGCTTGAAAATTCAATATAAAACGGGTAAGGTATACGGATATGGAATGGATCCAAACGGTCTTGCAGTGGTACTTTTATTTATTGGTTGTCGGGGCGGTCTTTTTCCCGATTAGCCGCAAAATATTTCCGAGATTTTTCGACAAAGGATACGCTCTCAGTAAAGCGGTCGCTATTGTCGTACTCACATACACGTCATTTATTCTGGGCGTTTTCAAACTAGTCAGTTTTACGCAGACTTCCATTTATATAATAGTTATTGTTTTTGCTTTAGCCAACTACTTCATCCTCTTCCGCGATTTCCAGCTGAAGAATCTCATCACCACGCGCTTGCCCAAACCAAGCAGGAAAAACAAATCGAAAAAGAATTTGCCCATTCCCCGGCCCGGATTTTCCTGGAGCTTTATTTCGATTATTCTGTTTGAGGAGGTTATTTTTCTCGCGTCGCTACTCTTTCTGGCATTCATAAGAGGTCAGGAACCTTCCGTGCACGGCTTGGAGAAATTCATGGATTTCGGTTTTATGAATTCTATCCTGCGCTCCAAGTATTTCCCGCCGCTTGATATGTGGCTTTCCGCCGATCCCGACAAACCTCTCGGTTATCCAATCAATTACTATTACTTCGGTCATTTATCGGGAGCGTATCTCATCAAATTAACCGGAGAAATTCCGGCCGTCGGCTACAATCTTGTCCTGGCCACGATATTCGCCCAATCGATGACGATGTCTTTTTCGATAGTTGCCAACATCATCAATATCGCCGGTGTTTTTAGATCCAGCCGGATAAGGAAGATAAAGGTAATTTTTTTCGGGATATTGGGAAGTTTTCTTGTCAATTTAGCCGGCAACCTCCACACGATATACGTTTTTACCAAGGGTTATGAAAACGAGAAGCCGGTACCCTTCTGGGAAATCTTTCTGCCATTAAAGGAAATCTTTTTTATGAGTACCGGTGTCGACGATACGGTTGGGTTCAAGTGGTTTACCCAGAGTAAATATTGGTACCCCAATGCCACTCGTTTCATACCTTTCACAATTCACGAGTTTCCTTCGTATTCATATGTCGTTGCCGATTTGCATGGGCACGTTTTCGATATTCCTTTTGTTCTTCTCACGATTGCATTGTTATTTTCCATATATCTGTCGGCCAGAAGAGTGGAAAGCGAAGGCGATATGCGCATACTGAAATCGCGGTCAAAAAAAATACAGGTAAGTACGCACCTGGAGATAGCCTATATGCATCTTGCGAATTATTTGTTACCGGCAACCGTTTTTCTTGGTTTTCTTACGGCAGTCCACTACATGACGAATGCTTTCGACGGACCTATCTATATGTTGCTTTCATGGGTGGTATTTTTCATATTATTTTCTTTCACGATCCGCTTTTTTCTTTTTGCGGGGATCACGCTTTTGACTTTTGTAATATTCTCGCTGCCTTTTTCGCGTTACTTTGTCCCCTTCGTGTCCGGTATCGGGGTAAACTGTAGCCGCGATTTCTTGGTGAATATGAAAAAGCTGGGTCCCTTCATGTTTGAGGCGGGTAAATGCCAGGCATCGCCGATTTGGATGATCTTCACTCTGTGGGGATTCTTTTTCATTTCATTCGCCATATTGTATGTAGCCGTCCGACTGACAAAGAAAATCACACTCGTCGATTCGTTTATTTTCATTTTGTTTTCCGTGGGAACATTCCTTTTGATAGTTCCCGAGTTCTTCTATATAAAAGACATTTATCCCGACCATTTCCGAGCCAACACCATGTTCAAGCTAGGCTATCAGGCATATATTATGATGAGTATCGGCGCTACTTATGTTCTTTATCGTATATCTATGCTTGAGCGTCTGTATAGGTATATCTTCAAGACGATATTCGTAGTTATGTTTTTCCTGCTGCTTATCTATCCGTTTTTTTCTTTTCCTTCATATTACGGCACGCTTAAAAAACCAGTGCAGCTTGACGGTATAGAGTGGCTCAGGCTCCAGTATCCCGAAGATTATGAAATAGTCAATTATTTTAATAGCACGGTCAAAGGTCAGCCCGTAATACTCGAAGCGCAAGGCGATTCCTACACAGACTATGAGAGGGTCTCCGCATACACAGGCATGCCCACAGTGGCCGGCTGGTGGGTGCACGAGTGGCTTTGGCGGGGGTCTGCTGACGTGGTGGGCAAACGTATCCCCGACGTAGTCGCCATGTATGAAAACGAAGATGCCGCACTCACCGTTCAATTATTGAAGAAGTATCATGTCGAATATGTGGTGGTATCTTCACAGGAAAGGACCAAATATCCGCAGCTGAAAGAGGTCAAATTTTCTCAATTGGGGAAGAAGGTTTTTGAGTCTACCAATCAGCGTGGAGCAGTATATAAAGTAAACTAATTCAGTGCTTGACAATAGTCAAAAATTTTGCTAACTTTTTAGATATTCTGTAAAAAAAATTTGCAGAAAAAAAGAGCATTACTACACGTCGTTCCCTTTATACGAGCGGTAGTGATGCTCTTTTTTTTCTTTATAGATTAATACATTCTTATCGGCAAGGCCAGATTTCTTCTTGTCAGTTCATAAAATTGTCTTCTTACGAAACGATCTCCGCTTTTAAGCTTCCTATTCTTAAATAGCTGAGTGATGATTTTTAGCAGTTTCATAAATAAATGATAAGTTATTCGTTTGGTAAATGTCAAGCCTATATATTTATATAATCGTATTATAAGATACCCTATAATTATAACA
>CAYMOO010000040.1:0-11115 GCA_964392185.1 uncultured Gammaproteobacteria bacterium | reverse complement strand
GATGAAATCGAATTGATTCGTTATTTAACCGATGATCCGAAAACTAAAGTAATTATGATGTATGAGGAACAGCTGGAGCGGGGTGAGGAGTTTATAAAGGTCGTTGGGGAGCTGACCTCAAGAGCCCATGCGACACCCGTTATCTCCTTGAAAGCCGGGCGGACAACGGCGGGCGCTTCGGCTTCGGCTTCGCATACGGGCGCCCTTGGCGGAGATGATACAATTATCGACGCGATCTTTAGAAAAAGCGGCGTCATTCGTGCATATTCGATTGAGGAGTTGTTTGACCACGCGATTGCTTTTGCCCACAATCCTCTGCCCGAAAGCAACCGGGTGGCGATCGTGACGAATGCGGGCGGGCCGGGAGTGCTCACCGCCGATGAGAGTACGAATCATGGATTGGCCGTTGACAAGCTGAGTCCGGGTGCGCAGGAAAAACTGAAAAAAGTACTGCCGCCGGCAGCTAATGTTCATAATCCGGTCGATGTCTTGGGTGATGCGAAGGCAGACCGTTATTTGGCGGCCATTGATACTGTTTTGTCGGAGCCGCAGATAGATGCGGCGATTGTGCTTTTGACTCCTCAGACAACGACGGAAATAAAGGAGACAGCCAAAGTGATTATCGAGCAGAAAAAGAAACACGATAAACCGGTGATCGCTAGTTTCATGGGGGTGAAGTCGGTTGAGCCGGGGGTGAAAATGTTGCAGGAGGCGGGTATCGCAACCGTCTCTTTTCCGGAAGATGCCGCCTCTTCGATGGGGGCACTCACTTATTTTTCCCTCCGGTTGAAAGAACCACATAGCAACATACTTGATCCGGCAAACTTCGACCGGAAAAAAATTTGCGCGCTGTTTGAAGATGTTAAACCGGATGGCGGTTTTGTCCCCGAGGGGAAGATGCGTGACATACTTGCCGCGGCCGGATTCAATGTTTTGACTGCCTTTACTGTGAAAAATAAATCGGAGCTGGCCATGCATAGGGATAGATTCTCCGGCCGTATCGCCATGAAAATATTATCGCCCGACATAACCCACAAAAGCGATGCCGGCGGGGTGATACTCAATATTTTACCTCCTGATCTGGAAGCGGCCTATGATGAGATGATGCATATGGTTTCGCATAAGGCGGCCAAAGCGAAAATAGAAGGGGTGACTATCGAGGCGATGGCGCCTGCGGGAGGATTCGAATTTATTGTGGGGGGTAAAAGAGATTATCAACTCGATGTGGGTGTGGTGATGGTGGGGACGGGCGGAATATATGTTGAGGTTTATAAGGATATCGCCTTTGGCGCGACGCTGGTAACTGAGCATGAGGCGAGGCTTATGCTGGGGCGGACCAAGACGAGTACGATTTTGGAGGGGCTGCGGGGAAAACCGCCGCTTGATAGACCCACGCTTATCGATGCAATCGGGCGTATTTCCAACCTTATCGAAGAATTTCCCGAGATCGCCGAGATCGATATAAACCCGCTCATGCTTTTTGAAAAAGGCGCACTCGTCGTTGATGGGAGGATGAAGATGAGAGGGGTTTAGTTTTTCTGTATGTTTTTCGTTACGTAATAAAGAACAACTGCATTGATGCCAAACATTAACCCGGCAATCGTCCAGATTATTTTTTTATTTTCAGTGTATAGCCAGAAGGCAAAACCAAAGTTGGAAGCGACCATATAAATCCAACTCTCATCTTGCAAATGTACTGGTTCGCCGCCGGTTATTGACGGGATTATGTAAATGAATGAAAAATAAATCAGCAAATAACCGACTACAGTGCACAACATAGAAAACGCGAGCCTTGAAGTGATTTTGTCAGCGTCCATGATGAATTTTAATATATTTATCGAGCGCTCCTTAAAATTAATTTTTAAGATGTGGATGATTGGGGATTTTTGGCAATTTTATTTGGTTTCAATATATTCCCCATAAAATAACCGGCGGTGAGGAACTCGACGAGGCCCGCGCCCATTATGAACGGTACGTCCAGCCCCAGTTTGCCCGTCGGGTCGATAATATTTGAGATCATTGCCGGTATCATAAGCGTCGTGAAGTTGAAAAATAAGACGGAGCCACCCCCATTTTTACCGAGAAAAAATATTATCAAGTATAAGGCCAAGCCGCATAGCACTCCAATAAGATGCGGATGTTTTTTGGCAAAAGGAAAATTGCGCAAACCATATACCGCTCCTAATAATACCGCGATAATAAACAGCCAAATCATATGATTTTTATCGATTATTTAACTTCGAACCAACCGCCGTCCGAATGTCCGGAAATATCGGGTATATACATCTGGTAGGCGTTGGCGGGCGGATGATGGTATTTGCCGGGAGTTGTGGCGCGGACGCGGTAGGCTATCTCGTACACCCCAGGCGGCAGATAGCGGGCGAACAGCGTGGTACGGTCGTCGTGGTATTCACGCTGGGAGAAATAATAGTCGCGATTGTCTTTGTCTTTGAGTGGCGGTCTTTCTTTGTTGAGAGTGCTGACGTTCTTGAGACTTTCGTTTACAGCCTCAAGGCCGGCGGGAAGCATGTCCTCGACCGCGACATAATGTCTTTCTTCGGGGACGGCGATGATAAGGCGCATCCAGGCTTCGGCACCTTCGGCGATATGATCTTGAGGCAGAAGATTGCCTTTTTCGTCTATCAGTTCGCGTACAACCACCATTCCTTGCTCCAGCGGTTTTATTTCGTTGTAGGGGAGATAATACTTTAAGTTGATGTTGTAATATAAATTGCCGGTGCCGGTTTTGGTGAACTGGACATTGTTATTGGCGCCGATTTTGAGCGAGTTTATGCCGACGGTATAGGTGTGTAGTCCGAGAAGATCGTTTTTGCTGAAGCCGGCTTCTTTGAGGATTTTGTCGTTGAGTTTTATCCGGTATGTCTCGGAAACTTTCTCGTCGCCTTTGGCGATGAGCCGGATCGCGATTGCCTTGATGACGGCTGCTGTGTCGCGGGTGGTTTCCCAATGAGTATCTGTCCGGGTGGACATGAGATAGCGGATAACTTCGGTAAGCAAAGGATTGTTTTTGTCGAGCTGTGCGAGCATTTCCATGACCGCGGCGTTGGTGATAGTGTTGCTTCCGATATACCAATACCAATGATGGCCCCGCGCTTCTTCCCAGTGAGTGGTTGTGTTGGTTTTTTTGCCGAGACTGATCACCTCATCCATGAGTCTTTTCGACAAGGTTTTCGTACTCTGACTGTCGCCGAGTATTACCGCCAAATATGCCCGCGATTCGATCGGCAGCTCGAAGCGGCGTTCAAAAAGTTTGGAAGCGTAAGACGATAGAGAAATATTTTCACCTCGGAGAGCATACATGACGAAGATGCGGGTCGGTGAGCTGACGGAGCCGTATCCGAGTGTGTTTTTGAGGTAATTACGGGCGCGGTTGAGAGTGTCGTCGCTGACTGCCAGTTTGTTGTTTTTGGCTTCCTTTAGAGCCATGTAAGCATAAGCGGTGAGATATTCGTCGGTCGGTTCATTCACCCACCAGCCCCAGCCACCGTCGTCATGTTGTTCGTTTTGCAGTTTTTGTACACTGAAGCTGATCGCGGCTTCAAGCTGTGATATCTCGACTATGCCCGTCTTCTCGATCCCGGCGGATTTCATGATGCGGTACATATATACGGCCGGCAACAGACGACTGGTTGTCTGCTCGGTGCAGTAGTACATATATTCTTGCAAATAGGGGAAACCGTTGAAGCCGGCGGTACCGAGTGCGGGCGCAAGTGAGAACTCTGCCGACCCCTGAGTACTGTCAATTTCCTTTGGTAATAAGATATTTTCTTGGGCGGTATTTTTGGCCTCACCGGCAACAGCTACCGTTTCCGGGATCCCGTATTTTTTTATCGGCAAGGAAACCTCCATGCTGTCTTTTTCCGCTCCGTCTTCGCCTTTTACTGCAAGATGTATTTTGGCTTCTTTGACCGGTTTGGTATTGGTCGACCAGGTGATTTTTTTCTGGGCGCCATCGGCTAAGGTAAATGTTTGTTGTGGATCGCCGGACAATTCGAGACCTTCCGATTTGATGGAGGCGGTGAGGGTTTGGGTATCGCCGCTTGTGTTGACGATGATTGCTCCGAGATTGGCTTTATCGCCGATTTGCAAAAAGCGCGGCAGGAAAGGACGGATAAGGATATCGCGGCTGACTATAACATTGGCGGTTTGGGAGCCGAAGGCGGCTTTGTTGTCGCTCGCAATTGCGGCGATTCTCCAGGTCGTCAGGCTGTCTGGTAGTTTTATATCTAGGCTGGCTTGACCGTCTTTGCCGGTTTCCAGTTTTGGGTTCCAGTAGGCGGTGTCGGGGAAGTCGCGTCGGGTTGTGTCCATCGAGCCTTTTTGGTTGTGGACGTAAAATCCACCAGCGAAATAAGTATGATAGGTTTCGGTCTCAAGATTGTATACGGTAAAGTCACCTTTTACATATTCGATCGAGAAGACGGTGATTTTTTTGTTGTCCGCAGTAAGCAAAATGTCGCCTTTGCGGATAAGTCCGGCGATGAGCCAGGAACCATTTACAAACATCCGGTGGATCGAGGTGACTTTCAGTTCACCGTTAATTATGAGATAATCTTCAACTTTGTGCTTGAAAACCTGCAGCACTTTGGCCGGGAGAAGATCGGCTGCGGTTTCGCTTTTTCTCGTTAATATAATATCACCTACTTTTATTTTTTCGATCGGCTTTTCCATACCGTCTCCCATAATTACCGGCGTATCGCCCGTGAAACAACCTCCGCCCGAACCGCCCTTGGCGCCGAGGTTGGTGTTGGCGTTTATGCGGTCTATCGAGATAGTCAGGAGCTGCGAGGTATCGACTCCCAGATTGCGTGGCTGGTAGTAAGTTTCGAAAATACCGGGGATCTGCACTTGGGCAAGATCCCATACCGCTTTATCTATCAGGCCCACGGCGACTTCCGAAGATACCGGGTGACCGAGCAAATCTTTCGTCGCCACGGTGAGTTTCATGTGTTCGCCCGGTTTGTAGCGAGTTTTGTCGGTTTGTATACTGACATCGATTTTGGTTTTGCTGTCCGTTACCTGTACCTCCGCGTATCCGATCTTGAATTCGGAAGGGTTGGCGAGGTCGACTGCCGGTTTTATCAGTATTGCGCTTAGGAAAGCATTGGGGCTGAACTGCGATTTTATTTCCATGGGGAAATTGTTGGAGGAGCTACTTGTGTCGACTATTTTGTAGTCGAGGACCGATCCGCGCTCGGCCGTAAGCAGGGTTTTGGCCGAGGAGGAAGCGTAAGGCGAGGCGACGAAAATCGAGGCGGTGTCTCCGACTGTGTAGCTGTCTTTGTCGGTGACTATAGTAATGCGGTCGTTATTTTCTCTCGGGAAAGAACCGCCGGAGCCGGAAACCCACAGGTATGTACCACTGCGGGAAGAGCGGCCGGCACTGTCGTTTATCTCGGCGACCGCTTTGTAAACTCCACCCTCAGCTGGTACAAAAGAGCCGGCAGCGCGGCCCAAATTGTCGGTCGTGACTTCGGTTTTGGATACCATGGTGTCGTGCGGTTTGCTTACATAGTAGAAAATTCCATCGTCCGGATTTTTTTCGCGGACGGTTTCCCAGGTGCGCTTGTAGAAAGTAAGGGAAATTTTTTGATTGCCCGTTTCTTTGTCCGATTTATTGAGGGCGACCACTTCGACCTTTGCCTCTTCGCCGGCTTTATTGACGTACTGCTTGGCCTTTATTCCGGCTCTCATATCGGATTTGCGCACGACAAACTGTTGTGACGCGGCGATTGCTTGGTTGCTGGCATCGGTAACCGTCGCCTCGACCGTCATGATTTGGTCCGACTTGTATTTGCTTATATCCAGCGGTTGATACACAGTGAGATTTCCTTTCGCATCGGTTATGCCTTTGCCTTGGGTGACCAGTTCGCCGAAGGAATAGGAATCGGAGAAGTACCACCAGGGCCGATACCAATAATCATCCGAATCTCCAAATTCAAAGCGGACGTCTTTGCTCCAGCTGAAGTTGTAGTCGGATGTCTGAATCGTCCAGCCGACGGGCGCCTGTGTAACCGGCGCGCCGAAATAATAAGAGGCTTCTACATCTATCTCCGCTTTTTCGCCCTGCGAATAATTGGCGGCGGCGGTTTTTACCGACATGGAAATTTCCGGTTTGCGGTATTCTTCGACCTGGAACTGCTGGCTGTAGCTATTGCCTTGAACCGTCGCTTTGAGCTGGTAGTAGCCGAGGTTTGCGTCTTTCCCCAAAGTAAAGTCACCATAAAAAGAGCCAAAAGAGGACAGATCGTGGGTTGTGGAATATACCGTTCTGTTTTCGGAGTCGGTTATTACCACATCGGCTTTTTCGCCCGCGGCGATGTTTTCGTAGGCGCTGTCGTTGTCTTTGCGGACGACGCCCTTGAAGTATACTTTTTGTCCCGGCCGGTATATCGGCCGGTCGAGCGTAAGGTAAAATTTGAACTGTTCTTTGGTCTGGTAATATTGTTGTTCTTGGGGATTGTAATGATAAGGCAGACCGAAATCGTAACGGTTGATTCCTTCGCTCCAGGCTTCCGTCGCAACTACGACATCATCGTCTTTTTTGCCCCACATGAAGAGATTGCTTTTATTGTAAAGATCGACGTTTTTTATGAATACTCCGTCGTTGTTTGTGTCGCCTTCGGCAAGTGTTTCTTTCGAAAGCATGGCAAGACGCAGGCGCATGTTGGGTACGACATTACCGCTAGATTGATCCACCGCCCAAGCGAAAATTTGACCTTCGCTTTTTTTGACGGTAAGCGTGGATTTACTAACGATCATCGCCATATTGTCGTGCGGGCCCTGGGGAATCCTGACATCTAGATAATAAAATCCGGATGGGATCCGGTCGCCGTTTCGTTGATTTACTTTGGTCACGACATGAATGGGCGTATTGAGGTCGGGGCTGTAATTTTCTTCCCAATTATTGACTTTTTCAAGCGAGCTTGGATCGTAGTCTTGCCAGTTCCAGCAGGTCGTGCCTTTACCGGAACAGTAACTGCCGTAACGGCGGTCGTAAAGATGCATGAGGTCTTCTTCTTTCAGCTTATATAAAGTATAGGAAATTTTATTGGTATTGACTGTTTGGACGACTATTCTTGGCGTAATATTCTGGTTGAAAGATCCGAAGTATGTGCCTGACGGATAGATAGCCACCGATGGTTTGTAGGGCGCGGTCACGAAGGAAAATTTGTAAGGTTTGCCAAGCGGCGTTCCGTGTTGATCTTTTACGTTTGCGCCTATCGTGATTGTGTAAGTTGCCGAGCGACCGAGGTAAGTGTTTATGTTGAGAATATGCTTTCCCTGATAGTCGGAGAAATATGTCGAAGGTTTGCGGCTTGGGGCCGGGTCGATAATAATATTGTTGTCGAAGGAGTCGTTGTCCATGGGAGATTTGAAATAGACTTCGATCGTGTGTTGTTCGTCGATGTTTTGTTCGCCGTTTGCCGGATCGGTGGAGATTATCTGCGGGAAAGGCGCTATTTGGAAAGTCCAGTCACGGCCTAACTCCGAACCGTTTGGGCCCTCGATGGATTTTATTCCGGAATCGATAATCGCGGTATAAGATTTTTCCCGTTTCAGCGGCTGTTGCGGATGAAAAGCAACAATTTTTCCAACGATTTTTAGCGTACCTGGTACCTCGCTCGCATCGTTCGCCCGGACCCGGAAATGTCCTTCGACCGATTTGGGATCGATTTCCTGATTGAATATGGCCGCAACCGAGGCAGTCGGCGAGGCGAATATTTCTCCGTCGATTGGAGTAGTTGCATCTATGCGCGGGCGCTCGCTCGAAAAAGACCAAGAGAAACCGTCGGGAAGGGCGCCACCATCTTGTGAGATTTGCCCGGGGATAAGGGTGGCGGTATATGTGGTTGCCAGGCGGAATCTTGCCGTCGGGCGGAATTGATACGCGGTTGTCCCAAGCCAGCGGCCGTTGCCTTCGATTTTGGGTGAGACGGTAAATGCCGCTTTTTTGACGGCGCTATTGGTCGCGGTCGTAAGCGGGATCATCGCCCGGTCGAACATGACTGTAATCGGCGCCAAGTCTTCAAGCGCCTCGGCGGCGGGGGAAGTGAGAACTACTTTCGGATTGCCTATGGTCTCGAAGGAGATTTTTTTGCTGCTTATAAGCGGTACGAAAAATTGTGACAGTACCGTGCCTTTGAGAGATGCTTCGTAAATTGTCGCCCGGTCGAGATTTTTTTTGGGCCGGAATATTATTTTCTGGTTGTTTTCCCACGAGTATTCTCCTTCGACTGCGGGTTTGATCACGAGGTTGCGCTCCACCGTTTGCCGGATCATCGGCCGGTCGAAGATTATTTCTATGTCGGTATCAAGCGGCGCTTCCGTGCTTTTGTCGTCGGGGAAACTGGCCGTTATTTTTGGCGGAATAAAATTGTTTTTTGTCTGCAGGAAAAGGACTACGGCAAAGATGAGTATAAGAGGCTTTCCGACCATTAGTATTTTTGTCCGGCGCGAGCCGGTTTTGAATTTTTCGATCCAGGAGAGTGAGTGGGTGTGCAGAATGGTATAGTTGCGTTTGGCGTGGTGATGTATGAATGGTAAAGCCTCTCTTATTTTATTTATAATCTTCGCAAGAAGTACCGGCCTGAAAATATATAAAGCGGCGGCAACAATACCGATACCTAGGATGATGATCGAGAAGAGTTGTCGCGCCCAAACAACGGCATCGAAAATATCGAAGCGAACGGATTCTATAAACTTAAAGAGTAAGAAAGACTCGGCGATTATACCTATCGCCATGAGGGCCGTTAGAATTGTTTGTCGGTTGCGCACGTTATTATTAGCTTATATATTTTTTTATCAATCTTCAACAGTAATGGTCACCGGATCGGCCGCTATTGTTTGGTTGGTTTGCGTAATTCCTTTTGCCGTTATCACGTGTTTTCCGGTAACCGGTTTCCAGGAAACGGAAAAGGGGGAGGAATGGATCGAGTTTATTTTTTTGCCGTCGACTAACCATTCCACCGCAATAATGCCACTTGATGAATTGATTTCGAAAACGATTGCCTGATTGCCGATTGCGGCCGGCGGATTTTTGAAGACGGCCATATTTTTGGGATAAGTAATTGTCAGCAGATTTTCGGAAGTATTTGATTGTGTATTTCCTTCGCAAAAAGGAGAATTTTCTTTTGGTATATATGGCTGATTGTTGGCAACGGCCCAAGAATAAACCTCGGCAGGATAATCGATTCGTACTACCTCCGTCGTGTATTCGAGTGCGCAGCCGGGGCCGGCAAGCAGATTGTTGCGTCGGTCGACGGTGATTTTTTTGTACATCATAGATGTTTTTTTCGGTTCGGTTCCGCCGAGGAATTTTTCAAAATAGCGGACGGGGCAAAGTGAGCTTGCGAGCAAGCCATCGGTTTTGCAGATTTCCAAGGTTTTTATATCGGCCGGCTTGCGGAAATTTTCGACCGGTTTGTCTTTGAGAAACTCGGTGAAGGTCTGATTCCAGATAGGTGCGGCGCCGACTATGCCGGTTATATCTTTCATCGGGTGATTGTCGTTGTTGCCGACCCAGACACCGATTGTGTACGAAGGTGTGTAGCCGACCGTCCAGTTGTCGTGCCAGTCGGTGGTGGTGCCGGTTTTGACCGCGGCCGGGCGTGAAAGTACGAGAGGGTTTTTTTCGCCGAAGGCGGGGATGCGGGCTTTGGGGTCGGATAAGATATCGGATATTAGGTATGCGATAGCGCCGCTCTTTTCACCGAAAATTTTTTGTTTTTCCGGGCCGCGGTATTCGTAGATTTTTTCCCCGTCGGAACGGGTAATTTTTGTGATCGCATAATACGGCTTATATGCACCCTCACGGCCGAGGCTCGCGTAGGCGTTTGTCAGGTCGAGCAGAGTCACTTCCCCGCCGCCAAGAACTACCGACAGGTCGTAGTTATCCGAATTTTGCAGTGATTTTATGCCGAAAGAGTTGGCGGTTTTTATAAACACCGGAATACCGATCCGGTTGAGAATTTCGACCGCCGGCAGATTCATCGAGGAGGCAAGCGCTTCGCGGGCAAGTACCAGGCCGTGGAATTTGCCGTCGTAGTTGTTGGGGCCATACCCTTCGCCTTTTTTTGTCGGATAGATTTTTTTTATGTCATATATTAATGTAGCGGGGGTGTATCCGTGGTCGAAGGCGGCGGCATAGGCAAACGGTTTGAGGGCGGAGCCGGGCTGGCGTTTGGCGATCGCCAGGTTGTTTTGCCCGCTTTCTCTTTCATCGAAATAATCGATACCGCCCAACATCGAGATGATTTCGCCGGTTTCGTTTTTGAGAAGCACGACTGCGGCGTTGGAAACATCGTGCAGTTTGCTTAATCTTTCAATCCACATCCGGGCGATCGCTTCGGAACGGTTGTAAACCGGCAGATCGAGAGTCGTCACCACGTCGAGATCTTCATTGCCCAAATCCATTTCTTTGAGTTGGGAAATTACGTACTGGACGAAGTGGGGGGCTTTTAGAGCGGGTCTGGTTTGAGATAAAAATATCTCCTCCCGGAAGGCTTGGTTTGCGTCTTCTGCACTTATGTATCCGGCTTTTTGCATGGCATCCAATACTCTTTTCTGATTTTTTTTGGCCTCTTTCATATATTTGTAAGGATTGCGCGATTCGGGCGAGGCGATAAGTCCGGTCAGCAAAGCAGCCTCGGCGAGGGAAAGCTCATGGGCACTTTTGTCGAAATACCGTCTCGCAGCCGACTCGGCGCCGTAGGCGGTATTTCCGTAATATGCACGGTTGAGATATTCGCTGAGGACTTTTTCCTTGGAGTAAAACAGGTTTATCCGCATCGCCATAAGAGCTTCACGGATTTTCCGGATGTAGGATCTTTTTGTATTCGCGTACGGCGTGATTACGGAAATACGAGCGAGCTGCTGCGATATTGTGCTGGCGCCGCTGACGATACGGTTTTGCGACAAGTTTTGATACAGCGCGCGTGTAAGAGCCAAAAAATCGACACCATTATTTTTCCAGAAAGTTTTGTCTTCGGAGGCGACTGTTGCCTCGATTAGGGATTTGGGGAAGGTGTCGTAGCCGACTGTTATATGTGAGCCGGCGGGCCCGGCCGATTCGTAGAGGAGGGTATGGTGGCG
>CAYMOO010000039.1:8090-11200 GCA_964392185.1 uncultured Gammaproteobacteria bacterium | reverse complement strand
GAATTACTGAGGATCGCCGGCTCTATTGAGACACTTTCTAACCATCCGCTTGCAAAAGCGGTGGTTGAATACTGTGCCAAGCTTGGCATTGAGTTATCGCCGGCTTCTGACCTCCAAAACCTGCCTGGACTTGGTGTCCGCGGCATATTGGATGGCAAGAAAGCTGCAGTTGGATCTCTCAAGATGTTCCAAGGAACCATGGCGTACACCCAAGTTTTGACCTTAGAGGAATCGGGTAAAACCGTCATTCTCGTGAGTTACGACGGAAGTATCGTCGGCATAATCGCTCTCGAGGATGCACCGCGCGCTGGTACGAATAAGCTGATTCAAGAGTTGAAGCGTCTGGGCGTACGTCACGTCATCATGCTGACCGGGGACAACACCGCGGTAGCAGAGATCGTGGCAAAGCGTCTCGGGATCGAGGAATACCACGCCAGCCTCATGCCCGAACAGAAACTAACGCTGATCCGCGATCTTGATGCGAAGTATGGCGGCGTTGCCATGATCGGCGACGGTGTCAACGATGCCCCCGCACTGGCCGCTACTGAAGTCGGAATCGCCATGGGCGATGTCGGTTCGGGTGTAGCCCTGGAAACCGCCGATGTTGTCCTGATGGATGGCAGCCTGGACAAGCTCCCGTTCGTCATGGGGCTTGCGCGAATGAGCCAAAGAATTGTGATGCAGAATCTCGCCATTGCGCTCGGCGTGATTTTGCTACTGGTCATTTCGATCCTGTTCGTTCGAACACCGATCGGGATTACAGTCTTTTTCCACGAAGGTAGTACTGTCCTTGTGGCCCTGAACGCCTTGCGTTTATTGGCCTACAAGCAACAGAGCTAAATTCGTCTTAGATTCGTGGTGGAAGAACCTTTATGGTTTTTCCACCACGTCTTACTTTCTTCACCTTTAGTACTCCGATCAATCTTCTTTTTAACATATAGAAACTCGTTGAATAAATCTGCAACCAGGTATATTATTACTATGATCTATCTTTCCGTTAAAATTCTCAAAAATATCATCGCATAACATGTATAGATTTCTAAATAACAACCGCCGCTTGTTGGGAATTTTGTTTATAGGAATAGTTTTACGCCTTCTCACGGCATTTTTCACGAATCATATTTTCGACTTCATAAACATATTGGCTTTGGTCCGTTCCGTCGCCGAAACGGGAGACTTGGCACCCGGGCTTAGTGTACTGCGGCGGACTTGGGACAGTATCCAACTTTACGGCAAAATTTACTATCAGCTTCCGGCATTATGGCTACATGCGCTCGAATGGATGCGGCTTCTTGATATCAAATACATTCTTGGTAATAAAGCGTACACATCGCCCGACAGTTATCTTGAGGGGTTGAACATGTGGGGCGTGCCGCTTTTTCAACTTACCGCGATAAAAATGATCCAGTTCGTCTGGGATTTTGGCCTTCTTTATGGGATGGTTAAAATAGCGGAAGAATTACAGATTAAGGAACGCTGGCAAGTGGTATTGGCCTGGGCACTTTGCCCCATCATTCTACTTGACGGATATGCAATCTTTATGTCTGATCTGGCAATGACCTCCATGATGACTCTTGGTATTTGGCTGTGGGTAAAAGCATACAGGCAGACAGGAGTGGGCCGGATACGCTATGGCACTTTAAGTATCGTTGCGCTCGTGACCGGAGCCGTCATAAAGCAAGTGCCGATATTGCTGGTGCCGTTCTTGATCATTTCCTTAAGCCGCTCTTGGAAACAGGTCTTGATTTATATCTTTGTGCTAATCGCATCTTATGCATTCCTGAGCCAATACTGGACAGCCGACGGACAATTACTGAAACAGTTCTTCCTCCTCTCGAAAGAATCGCTCGCTATTTTCGAATCATCGATAAACGGAGTCTCGATTTTCCTTTTTCTTTATGTATTGCTGCTTGGCCATGTACTTATATACAAGAAGGAATATTTCCACAATACGGAAAATATTATATATTTGGCGATGGTTGTTTTGATGGTGGTTTACTTTTCCGCAGTCAGCACGCTTCTTTTTATACAGTTTTTCGTATGGATGATTCCACTTGCTGCGTTGATCGCACTCAAAAATCCGCGTTTGAGTTGGCTATATGTCCTTGCTTCCCTGATCACGATGGTCCGCATTGTGCGTTCGAGTGATTATATGACGACACTTATGGCACCCGCAATCGGCGCCGGATTTTCCGATTATATTCAGTATGAAGAATTTTATAAAAAGATAATCAACCCTATTTTGTACCATAAAGTCTTTACCTTTATCGAGTGCGTGGTATTTATGACAATCGGATACTCAATGTATGTAACCCTGTGGCAGAAAAATTTTGTCCTTAATACGATATTCGCCAAACGGAAAATCAATTTTGCGATGAGCGTGATCGGACTTTTTGCGATGTATGTATTTTTCTTTTGCCTTGATTATCCCATTAAGGCAAGCTATATTAGTCTCCTGCAATGGCAGAACCAGATTCAGGACAACTCCATCTCGATAGGTAAAAATACCCTACAAGTACAGGTCAACAACCCTTCCGGGCAAACTATCCGCACAGTAGATTTGTATGTCAAAAAGCAGGATGTGAGATCTCCCGATTCACTACTTCTGACATTTACCGATCATGGAAAAACGATTTTGCGGCAAAAAGTTTCCGACTTCTTATTCCCTTCGGACACCGAAAAACCGTATATTATTTTCCTGGACAAACCAGTTCGCAGTAAATCGTTTACCATGACTTTGGAACAGGAACATAAAATCAACACCGTCGCCGTGGCACAAACGAAAGTCATAACAACACAAAACAACAAACCGGGCTTTGGGCGGTACAATGGTTATGACGGTTTCCGCGACAGCGAAAGAATCTCCCTCACTTACCCTAAGGAATCTTTTGCGGTATCTTTCCGGGGAGATTATAAATGGTGGTATGTATTCCGGGCGCTTGCCTTTCATTTCAAGCAAAAACCGACATTCTTTTTGGGATACTTCGGTCTGATTGCGGGTCTGATGGCGGCGAGTTTTTACCTTCTTTTTTCCGAGGTAAAAACTTTCCTGACCTCAGTAAAACGCCGACTAGCTAGAGAGTAGGCTGTTATAGTTGGTCTTTTTCATA
>CAYMOO010000039.1:0-7990 GCA_964392185.1 uncultured Gammaproteobacteria bacterium | reverse complement strand
CCTCCCATACCCCCGCTACTTGTCTTGTGTTTGCCCAGTTTTTCGAGCTCCGAATTTTCCTTATTTCCATGCATGATATATAGGGTTAGATTTTGCTTCCGCGGTGAAAAACCGACAAGCATCCAATCGCCTTCCTGACTGCTTCTTTCGGATTTGTAATGATACTTCCCAAATCCGACGATACTCGCCCCCCACATAACCGCTTTTTCCCCCGTAATTTTTTCGAACATCTCAAGCAAAGTAAAGCTATCCTTTCTTTTTTCTGCCGGTTCGATCGTATTTAAGAAATCCTTCGGACTTTGGGCCGTGACTTTTGTTTTTGGTTCTGCCATAGAGAATTTGTAAAAATAATAGTTCGGATTACCCCTCCACCTCAACCTGAAACCCACCGTAGGCCATACGGCTCATCTCAAAAGGCATCGACATATCTTTACTATCTCCCATCTGTTTTTTCATATCGGCCATCACTTTGGCGTTTACTTCGTCGCGGTGTTTTTTCGATTTGAAAACGATAAACGAAAACCAAACGATTTCGTTGCGCTTCGCGCCGGCCATTTCGGCAAATGCGCGCGTTTTTGAGGAGCCGTCATCCATAGGCTTAAGATCGTCGCCGCGGCATTCATAATACTCAAGTGCGCCGTGCTTCATCCACATCTCCCGTCCGCCTTCGGCCATTTTTTTATATTCTCCAGTTTTATCTTTGGGAATCACGAGTACGAACCCATCCACATATTTTGCCATTTTGTATCACCTCCTTTATTTTATTTATGCTATTTAATTGTAGGGATTGTCGAAGCCCATTGCAATTTGAATGTGATATTTCTCACATGCCACTTTACTTCTTACTCATTCTTTCACGATGTTCCGCTAATAGAAATCTCACTATCTCCCGAATGAGCGGCAAAGGAATTACAGAATCTGCAGAGAACTGTAACGTACCTTTACCTTTCCGGTATCGCGCAGCTTTTGGAATAGCGGCAATGAGGCTGTCTGATGCTGGATAGATACTAACATGCTTGGCGTATCCGCCATAGTAAACAACATATTTTCCCTGCAGCTTTACCGTTGGTACGCCATAACTAATTACCTCTTCTCCATCAGGAATTTCTTCGTGAACTAATGTTCTTATTTGCAGTAATTTTGTTTTTGTAGCTGCGGGCACATTTGCGAAATATGAATCTATGTTCATCTTGATATTTCTATTATTAAGACAATTCGTATTCTCCCTTAATGATAAAATACGACCCGCGGATCACGCCGGCGAGCTTGGATTTTTGTCTGGCAAACTTAAATGTCCCGAGTTCTTTGGGTATTTCCATCCCTTCGGACAATTTGAAACCAACCGCCCGGAACTTGGCATCGTCGACCGAATAAGGAACATTGATCCCCAGACCGCTTTCATAAAATACAAAAACCCATCTTATTTTCCCGCGTTTTTCATCTACTACTTCCAAACTCGCAGTTTCCAAAGGCTTGGATTCTATGACGATATTCCGCTCATCCTTTAAGATTTTACTCACATAATCGACTAGTTTCTGGCTTTCGGCAGCCGAGGTAACGGCAAACTTTTGGTTGTATTTATTCATAAAATATCTCGCTTCGTTGGCGCGCAAACCGGAAAGCGTTTTTGCGACCGGTGAGGATTCCAAACCAGCTGTAGATACGTTTACGAAATCTATGATGTTTGACATATGGGAATATTATACAACCACAGGTCGGGACATAAATACTAGTTTATGGATATGATAAACTAAAAAAGGGTGCGGACAATATATTTTCTTGTATGTATTGTTGGTAGGCAATAATTTATAGATCTATAACTCGCCGTGAGATAACCGAGATGTCCGCCCAACCAGGAAATAAATACGAGGTATGAATCGAATCAAAATACCAATACTCTCGGTGATGCTGATACTTTCTTTCCTGATAACTGCGAGAATAAACTTAGTAAAAGCGGGCGAAATGGAAGACTACGGCGTCATAGACGTCAAAAATCACCAGATTACCGGACTTCTCCATGCGGCCGGCGACGGGACAACAGACGACACCGCGGCGATCCAGGCAATTACACGATATGCATACGAAAACCAATATATCGTACTCTTTCCGGCGGGAACGTACCGAATAAGCGACCAGATCCAGCTCTACAACGACGCAGCACAACCGGGCTACACTTCCTCGCATGGTTTCTGGATGTTTGGTTCCACTTCCGGTGCGCGCCCTACAATACAACTTGCCAGTAACTCCACCGGATTCAACGACCCCAATAATCCGAAACCTATTTTCAAATTCTGGCGGATCAACGACAACGCGGCGAACTTATTCGGCTGCGGGATACGAAACATGAATATTAGCGTCCAATCGGGAAACCCGGGCGCCATTGGAATCGCCCTAGATGGGCACCAGCGCAATACGCTCGAAGATATCTCCATCGATCTTACCGCTTCCGGATTCGCCGGATTCAGTGATATTCCTGGGATGGGCGCTACTATAATAAATGGAATTGAGGTAACGGGCGGTGATTACGGCTTATATCTTAGAAAGCCGAACCGAGCGACTGTAAACAATCTAACACTGACAAATCAGACGAAAGCCGCGATAAACATCAACTCTTTTTGGGATGTAACGATCGTCGGATTCAAGATCACAAAAGCGTCGGCACCCGCCATCGAAGCGAAAACTTCGATCGGACTTATAGACGGCACTATAGAATTTACCGGCAGTAGCACGGCTGCCGCAATCACCAACCCCAATCAAGCAAACGTCACCCTCTATAATGTATATTTCAAAAATGCGCCGCAGATTATCCAATCGGGTAGTCAACCTGCCGTAACGGGTAACGCGTCGGGTTGGAAGCGAGTGGGAGAATACTATGTCCCGACGACATCAACTCCTAGTTTCACCGTCTCGAATGGATTGGTCGATACGACAAGCAATCAAATAGCGGTATCTGTCACCGATACAGCCCCGACCGAAGATCTGCGCCTTATGCACGCCCCCAATCGCAGACAACCATCGGCCGATGAAATGATCGCCAAGTCAAAAATCGCCAACTCCGGATTCTGTAATGCATTGGAGCCGAACGATGGCTTCGATATTCGCGCAAACACGACATACAATAACCAACCCGAGCTGCAACGGATGATAAATTCTTCCCAATGCACGACTATATTCATCCCCAGAGGAGTATTTTATGTCGGTAGCACATTGACGCTTGGAGCAAAAACCCAACTAATAGGACTCGCCCACAATTTATCCGAACTGACTGCCAGCGACAATAATCCTGACCGGATCGCCGGCAGCTGGAAACCCACCGCGAATGTTGATTTCGTGACGACTGTGAATGATGCGAACGCAACCACATGGATATCCGACGTTCAACTCCGGGCACCAGACAACCCGGCTGTCAATGACTGGTTCACGATCCTTAATTGGAAAGCGGGAAGGAACTCTATTGTTAAACCCATCGACCCGCGCCCGCAATACAATCCGACCGACCCCGATTCGAATCCATCTCCATATTTGAAAATAAGCGGTTATGGCGGCGGAAAATGGTTCGGCGTATTCGCCGCCGGCGCGGTTGGACCACTGAGCACCTCAAACCCCAACAAACGTCGACTCTTGGTAGATAACACCGTGGAGCCGATGAATTTGTACAATATGAACGCCGAGGACGGATATGGTGACTATCAAATAGAATTCCGTAACGCGAAAAACGTTTCGATATACGGATCGAAGTTTGAACAATATAAAGGCGTTTATATTAATGGCGGAAACAATATCGCTTATTTCGGCGGCCATCGGGGCGTATCGATCACGCTGACCAATACCAATGATATTCTCATTGCCGGCATCCGAGAAGGTATAGAAATTATTGAAAACTACAACGGATCGACCCTTACCGAATCACTTGTCGGTAGAAATCTGGCTGTTCTAAAACGGGGTACTGTAAACAGAATCCAAATCCCGGCAAACGGGTCGACCGGCGGATGTGCTACAAAGCCTCGAGGCGATGCCGATTGCGATGCGGATATAGACTTGGTTGATTTCGAAATTTGGAGAAAAGAATATATTGGTACGATAAATACATCAACTGCCGACTTCGATAGCAGTGGCTCGGTCAGTCTGGCCGATTTCCAAACTTGGAGAGATGGATATTTCAACCCGACCGGTATATAAACTAGGTCTTCCACAGTAATCTGTCTATGGGCCCGTTTTGCCAAGAATGGCACTGTTTGTTTTGCTAGCTAATCGTAAGTTATACTGCTCATCAAGCGGGAAACCGCTTCCATATAACTGTTTTCGTTCGGTCCGGCCGCCAAAACCATAAATCCATACATCTTTCCGTTTTCCTTTATATGATAGTAAGTAAAACACCCCAGGCCGCAGACAACCACTTTTTCGTACCTTTTACCACCAAAAGCTACTGCCGAATATTGGGGTGGTCTCTCCGGGTCAAATTCGGAGCTGGTTCCGTATCTTTTTTTGGCCCATTCTTCCGCTTCCATATCTGTTTCTATAGGATTCATGACTGCAAAAGACAAACCGTCGTACATCTCCGTCTGTGGCCTCTGAGTCTGGCCCACAACCTGAAAAGCGACCAGATCCCCATTCTCAAAACTCTGCCCACCTTGTCTTTTCTCCCATGAGGCAGGATATTCGAAGGAAAGCTTGTATTCGTCGTTTTTAAACTTCACCCAATCCTTATCGGGGGTGGGCGAGGGCAGCAGCGTAATTTCGGTTGGATTTATATCTAAAGTTTGCAAAAAGGCCTCGGCTTGATCTTTCGTCAGATAATAGGGTGAATTTTTATCTCCGCCTATGTAATAACCGACAAGATAAGTCGCCTGTTCGAATGGAACGATAAAACGATACTCCGTAACACCTTCCGGAAACTCCCAGGGACTGTCGTTGGAGTAAGCCGTTGCGCCATAGCCACCAAGCATCCTGCCTTCCAGTCTTTCATATTCGTAATACTTAGCTATCTCACGGTCGCTTGCGTCTGTTAAATTCGTAGACTGACCTACAGTTAATTTTTTCAGCCTCTGGAAGTCTTTGCTGTTATAGTTGTAAATCTCCCCTTCGGTACTTTCCATCCCCTTTGGAATCACGGAAATATATATGAAATTCGATGCGCCGGCTCCCGGCTGGTCAACTCTTCTTAAAAACATCCGGCTCAGATGGCCATTTTTTTCTTCGGTCAAATATTCGGGAATCTTCACCGAATAGCCAAGCTCTTTATCTTCCAATAGTCGCTCTTCCCGCTTGGTTTCTGTCTTCGCGACTCTTTTACCTTCGGTCTGAAGCTCTGACAATCGCGGGCGATAATAAACAACCGTTCCGACTAAAAGAAGCACGATTAGTATAATTAAGACTTTTCTCATGATATTCTAATTTTATCATCTTGGACCGACGTTATATTTCTTCTTTTTGCCTGCCTATATGGTCGCCAGATAACAGCCTTCTATAAAATTATCCTATAGTTGTTGACTTAATCACTCAAATGTACTACAATTATATAGTGCCTTTACCCCTTTCATATAGCATGAAATCTGGGTGAAGCACGTACTTTTACATGTCATTTAGCGGACTCTTGACTGCATCCTATAGAGAAGGGCGCGGCGGGCTCAATAAGTATTGAATCCGGTGCGTCCTTCTCTTGGAATTGCGGCCAAGAGACAATGTGTTGTCAAGAATAGCCTAAGAAAGGAGAAAATCTTATGGCTAAAAAATTTACACTTATCGCGGCACTAGTTGGCCTTCTTTTGGCCATCCGAAGTGTCTGTCAAAATGTCGTAGTGTTTGAAATAAAGGTGTGTGGGATAAAAATTTTCACCTACACCAATACAACTCTTGCGGGGCGGTATTTACCGCCTCGCTAATCATCCGCTAACTGACCGCCATGGGGAGAGTCCCGCATAGTCTTACCGACTCTCTCCATGGCAACAGTTTTACACAGCACGACCTTATTATCCTTCTAAAAACTGTATACCTTCTGCCGTTCGCATTCGTGTAAGAAAATGAAAATTAGCCTGTGAAGATATTTCCGATGCCTTCTTGAATCCTTCGAAATAACTTTCTATCACTTTGGCGTCCGGAGGAGGGACGCGATAGGCTATAATCGACTTCCCGGCAAGGTAAGCATACTGTGCTTCCCGACTTGCCAATGATATCGATCTTGCCGTATATATAAACTCCATTTTTTGCATTCTAATATAATTGGCGATTTCATCCAGATGAATATGGTCAACTCTATTCACTTCATCTATGTAAAGCGTGGTATTACTGAAATTGTCATTTTTTTCCTTTATCATGCGCGACAAATGCTTCGATATTAACCTATTTGCAACTGCCTGTAAGTGTTCGGGCTGTTTGCGAAGCTCTGCAAGATTGATCCCTATAGAAAATTTGGTGTTGGCGATTACAGTCGTAAACGATTGTCTTCCGGTTCCATTGGTAATATTACCGATAAAAGAAGATGGTTCTATAAAGACACTCAGCTTTGAAACTATATAATCCAATACTTCCGATTTATGGAAATCGGATGTCTTTGCAAGCTGGTCGGTGAAATAAATACGGACACCTTCATGTTTGACGGAAGGAATAATACTCTGAAGGAATTGTGTATCCGTCAGCATTTTGACAATGTTGATAAATGAACCTTGCCCGGCGTCAAGAAGCGCAACAACCGCGTTGCGAATCGCATGTTCAAACCGCGGGCCGATGACGCCAGTATGATGTGGATCAAAGAGCATGTACATCAGGTCGATAATATCTTCGGCCACTTGAAAGGCATCGGTATCTTTACCCGTCTCAAAAAGATCGATAAAATACGGGCTTTCCTTCGCCCCCAGGTACCAAACCTTCATCTCATTTTGTGTCTCGGTCAACTTTTGAACGAGATCTCCATATGGATCTATAAGAATAACTCGTTTTCCGTCAGCTATATCTGTTTTCATATACGAAGTAAGAGCATGGGACACGCCGGTGCCGGTTTCTCCCAGGATACAGACACCTCTTTTTCGGGCGTATTCATCTATAGAAGGGGTTGGGAGTGTCTTTGTTTTATCCATAAAAAAATTATATCAGAAGAGACAAGATCGGAAAAAAGTACGCTAATCAAAAAAGATTCTCCTACATAAAAATTGCTCGCAATTTTAGATATTGTTATCTATAACAAATAATAACTTTTTATAAAAATATCCTATAGTCATTGATTTATCTTCTTAAATGTACTACAATTATATAGTGCCTTTTACCCCTTTCATATAGCATGAAATCTGGGTGAAGCACGTACTTTTACATGTCATTTAGCGGACTCTTGACTGCATCCTATAGAGAAGGGCGCGGCGGGCTCAATAAGTATTGAATCCGGTGCGTCCTTCTCTTGGAATTGCGGCCAAGGGAATGACGATGGGAACTAGTAACTTGTCAATAAGGAGAATACAATGTCTAAAAAACTACTACCTCTGATCCAATTCACTTTTGTCATCTCGTTAATTTTGAGTGGGTGCACGCTTCCAATCCAACCAATCTCGGGTTTAGAAGGATGTCAGTTTAAGATGATTGACAACCTGCGAGGTGGTTATCGTTGCGAAAATCCAGGTCTATCAATCACGATTTGGAATACTGGTTATGATATGGCCGCGAAATATGATTTTGTCACAGTGAAGGCGCATACCGAAGATTCTGCAGCAGAGGCTGCGATCTATGCGGAAACGCTTTGCCACGCAGAGGCTAGCGAATGGAGTATCAGCGTCTACGATAGTCAGAACATTGTGACAAGCCGCTGGCTGCCCAAAGATTGCATGGGTTGGATCACCTCACAGATCTATCGAATGAATCGTCAATATGAGCATTTCGAGCAGGCGCAAACGCTGTTCGAATTACTATCGTCAATCCGCTAAATGTTTTGCCGCGTGGAGGAGCCCGCATAGTTTTATGCTCCTCCCGCGGCAAGTAGTTTTCCTGCTTTCAGCTTTGTCATCAA
>CAYMOO010000038.1:1246-11246 GCA_964392185.1 uncultured Gammaproteobacteria bacterium | reverse complement strand
ATCGAGGGCTTTTTTGAGATATGGGGTTTCATGATAATAAGTAAATATCTTGGCGTCGAACATATAATTGAAAAAATCGTGTGACAACAGCGGGTAGGAAAAAAGCAATACCAGCGAAGTGATAAAAGCAAGCTTTTTTGCGGAAAATTTGTCGGAGTGTTTAATGAAAAGAAAATGGACCCCAAAGAGTAAGACTACGAAAACAATATAGATTATAGAAGTGACTTCCCGTCTGTAATATCCCCAGTAGACCATGTAGTTACGGAATGCTGTCCAGGCCGGATGGTTGATGAACGTAATGTTGGGATCGACGAGATTGTAGGAAAATGCGGAAAATAAGATGAGTATTATCGAATAAAGATAGTACATATTTATCGGCTGACTATTGTAAACGATCCATTCTTTTCCAGTATTTTATGGCTGATTTTTTCGACCTCAAGATTGTTTACCGCCCAGCTTCTCGTTATGACTATAAAATCTTTTTTATCCGAGCGGAAGAGTTTGACCATAGTGTCTATTTCCGGCGGTTCTCCGAAGGTGCCTAAAGTAAATATTGGCAGAATTTTCTTGTCGGAATAGAAAACACAAATGGGCAGGAAGTCGTCATCGAGAAATATCTGTTTGTCGTACTTTGCCGCTGCTTTACAAATAGCGACATCGTCGGGTGTGTATTTGTTTGCCGGAATGACTTCTTTATAAAAAGTTTTAATCTGTAGGCCAGCTACTATCATAATGGCAATCAAATAAGGTAAGGCACCCAAAGGGTTCAGCTCTTCCAAGCCGACCGCGATTATAAGGGAAATCGGGACATATACTGGTATAAGATGCCACAATTCCGTTTCTTTGGCGGTGAGAAAAGGATAGAGAATCACCAGGTTCCACAGTAGAAGAAATATCGGCCAGTATCTCTTTTTCTTCACTAAAATAGCGAAAATGAGTCCGATTAGCCCAAGAAACCAGAGATAGTACCATTTTCTTATTCCCATGTGGATGTAAAAGAGAGGTTGCTGCCAGTAGTAATGGAAATAAGACCAGAATGATTTTCCACGCGAACCAATTCGGAAAAAGTGGTGCTCAATGAAGTCGGGATACTTAATATAGCTAAGATAATACCATGGGAAAATAATAATAAAAGATATTAACAATCCAAGCACGATCCATTTTAGTCTCTTTTTACTTATGATTTCCGGCAATGCTAGGAAAATCATGAGTGGTACCACGGAAACGCCGACAAGAGTTTTGGTAAGGAAAAGGCAGGCAGCCGACCCCGCCGCTAGAATATAAAATTTGGGATTTTTCTTGCTTTTAATAGAGGCATATATAGTAAGGATATAGAAAAAAACGAAATCGCTGTCCAGATTGCCCGAGCGGACCCTTATGAGATACCAAACAGAAGTCCCGAGGATTAGGGCGGCGGCAAAACCAATGCGTTTTTTACCAGATATAAGGATACCGGTCAAATACATAAGAACTACCGAACTTAGGCCGAGTACGGCAGAAGGAAGCCTTGTTGCCACTTCGTTTATACCAAGTATTTTGTAGCTCATCGCCATTAGCCAAAAACCCATTGGTGGGTGGTCGTAATAGGGCAGGCTATTCCATTTCATATGAAAGTAATCGCCGGAGCGAGCCATCTCCCTTGCTATTGAGCCATACCAGGCTTCGTCCCAACTCGCCAGTGTGTTATAATCTAATCGGAAGAAGAAAAAAAATCCGAAGAGAGCGATGAGTAGGTATAGGCCTACATTTTTTTTAATATGAATATAAAAAGACTCCATATTTTTCTACAGTGGTCGGCAGTCGTCATATTGCTTATCCTGTTCTGCTATTTTAGAGTAAAACCCATATATTTTCAAACTGTTCCTTATACATACGATCAAGGACGAGATTTTTTAAAGGCGGAGGAAATTGTCCGGTATAAAAATCCGACATTCATTGGTCCGACAACAGGTGTGCAGGGATTGCATCACGGAGCTTGGTGGTATTATTTTTTGAGTGTCGTATTTTTTATATTTAATGGATGGCCTTCTGGTTTTTACTACGGTATTCTTTTTTATACTCTTGTCACGACGGTATTATTTTTTCTTTTTTTAAGGAGAGAATTTGGCTTTCTGCCTGCATTTTTGTTTTTGCTATTTGTCACACCTTCTCCATATTTTATAAGGATTTCGTTTTTTCCTGGCAATAATATCCTTACTCCCGGCTTTATATTGTTGTTTTTGTACTCCGCATATAATGTACTGAAAACCGGCAAACATAAATTTTTTTTCCTAACCGCTTTGGCGGTTGGGTTTGTTTGCGAGACAGAGGTCTCCTTTGGACTTTTTCTCATACCATCGTTTTTGATAATATCTTTGGTTTATGCGGAATTCCGGCCAATATTCAAAAACCGTAGAGCGATTATCGCGGCTATTTCCGGATTCGTAATCCCGTTTATACCGCGATTGCTTTTCAATCTCAAGCACGGATTTATAGAAATTTCATCGACTTTGAACTTTCTCCATTCGACACCACCAACCAGTCCGCAGTCGTTATTGGGTGCGATCGGAAATCGCGGCGATTTATTCGTGCGATATTACCAGGATATCATTCCTGATCATAGCCAGAGTATCGCGATCGCGATGGTTTTTTTTATAATCGCTTCGGTTGTGTTTGGCTTCAAAACCGCCAAAATGTATCAGGTTAGGGCATTTATTTACTGCATGTTGACCATTTGTTTTGTATTCATTTTTTCTCTCTCCAATAAAGATAACTTTTTTTGGGATAACTATCTTGAGGGAATACAGTACATCTATGTTTTTATGATTATTCTTGGTTTTGTATTCTTGTCACAAGTGCCCAAGCTTTCCCGTGCGTTATTTGTTGTTTTTGCTTTATTCAGTACTATAGTAATTATGATGTTCGTGCGTGACCGAGCTAATAAAGGCTCAATACCCAATGTGGGTTTGCTTGCGGACAAGAGAACTGTCGAGTATGTGTATAGCAAGGTGAAGAAGGATGATTTTTGTGTGATGATATATACACCGCCTCGCGTGCCATACACTTATATGTATTTGTTTAGTTATTATTCTAAAGTTAAAGGGTATAAGTGGCCGCATGAGGGTATATATAATAATTCTTGTTGGTACATTATAGACAGAGACGATTATAAAGAACGGATCGAGGAGTGGCGTAAGGTTAACATACCGGAAAAAGCGAAAAAGAAGAACGATAAGCTTATGGAAAACGGAACGAAAGTTGAACTGTGGTCTATATGAGCGAGAAAATCTCGGTGATAATACATTCCTGCAATTCCGTGGCCCACATAGCCGAGTGTATCGAGTCGGCCAAACTGCTAACTTCTAAGGTGATTGTCGTCGATATGTCGAGTACCGACAAAACTGTGGAGATCGCGGAAAAAGCCGGCGCCCGGGTAGTGACCGTTAAGGAAAAATATACATATGTTGAGCCGGTGAGAGAATTGGGCATAAGATCGGCCGACACGGAATGGGTATTTCTTTTGGACACCGATGAGCGGATTACCCCTGAGCTTTCCGAAGAGATCCGGCGTAAAATATCAGATTCTACATCCGAAAAAATCGGTTTTTGTAAGGTGCCGCGAAAAAATATATTTGCCAAGAAAAAATGGCTCCAGCACGGTGGTTGGTGGCCGGATTATCAGACGCGGCTTATACACGTTCGCTATTTCCGCAGCTGGCCCAAACAGATTCACTCTACTCCAGTTATCGAAGGTGATCAAGCCCTTCTCAAAGAACCGATGTTACATTACTTCCACGGTGACATTGCTTCAATGGTGGAAAAAACCCTCATCTTTGAAGATATGGAGTCGGATCTTCTTTTCCGAGCCGGACGGGAGGTCGGACTGGCTACTTTTTTTAGGAAATTTTTCGGCGAGCTATATCGAAGGCTTTTCCGTGACCGCGGATTTCTCGATGGTGCCGTTGGTATAATTGAAGCGGTGTATCAGGCCTATTCTAAAACAATAACATATTTATATCTTTATGAAAAGAAAAAGAGCGGCGCTTTATGATCCATATCTAGACACCTTGGGTGGTGGTGAACGCTATGTCCTTGCGATCATGAAAGAACTCGAGCAAGCTGGTTATGAGATTGATATTATTTGGAATCAGGATTTGTCGAAGGAGATAAAAGACAGGCTGCGGTTTGATTTTTCTCCTAGTAATTTTGTGCCTATGCCGGCGAAGTCGGGGATATTCGGGCAAAAGCGTTTTGCCGAGTACGATATTCTTCTTTATATAACAGACGGAAGCTATATTTTTTCCGGCGCGAAAAAGACTTACGTTTATTGTATGGTGCCGAAAAAAGAGCTTTATGATATCAATCTTTTAGATAAGATAAAAACACGAAGCACCCATTTTATCACTCATTCGCTTTTTACCCAAACTTATTTGCGTTTATGGGGGATTGAAGCACAGCTACTTTATCCATATATCGATAAATCGTTTTTTGAGGAGAACAGAGATAGAGATCGAGAAAAAGTAATATTATCGGTCGGGAGATTCTTCGCACATTTGCATTCCAAAAGACACGATGTGGCGATTGAAGCTTTCAGGCGTTTGAAAAAAGAATATGCAGATTTCGCCGAGTATAAATTGGTACTGGCGGGGGGTGTTAAGAAGGAAGATGAGAAATATTTCGATAAGATCAAATCTTTGGTTGGTGATGACGCTTCTGTAAGTTTCAAACCTAATATCGGTTTTGATGAGTTGATCGCTATCTATAAAAAAGCTCATTATTACTGGCATTTTGCCGGTTGGGGAAAAGACGATACGAAGAATCCGGAGGCGGTTGAGCATTTGGGTATAACTCCGCTTGAGGCAATGGCAGCCGGGTGTATTCCATTTGTATATCGTGGAGGAGGCGTACGGGAGCTAGTTGAGGAGGGGGTGAGCGGTTTTACATTTTCCAAGCAGGAAGAGCTTATTGAAAAGATGCACGCCCTCAAGATGGACGCTATAATGGAAAAGCGCGTGCGAGAAGAAGGCGGAAGATTTGTCGCAAGTGTGTTCGGTCGGGAAGCTTTCCATAAAAATATTGAGCGAATTTTTTTATAAAGATATGATATCTGTCATTATACCCACCTACAAAAATAAAGATTTATTGATTGAAAATCTAAATCATAACTTGTTATATCTCAACGACTGCGAAGTGGTTGTTGTGAATGATGATCCGGACAACTCTCTAAGATTGGATATGGAAAAATTTCCGCAGGTTAAACTGGTGGAAAATAAGACAAATATGGGTTTTGCACCTTCGATGAATGTAGGAATAGCCAACTCGACCGGCGAATATTTATTTTTTCTCAATAACGACGTCGTGCTGTCCGATCCGTCTTATTTGTCTGCCGTCGAATATCTAAAAAATAACGATAAGGCATTCGCCGTTACTTTTGCTCAGCTGGAAAAAGACAACACGATCGTAGGTAAAAACAAAATCTACTGGGAAAAGGGGTTTTTCCAGCATATGAAAGCGCAAACAACCGATTCGGGACCGACAGCCTGGGCTGAATGCGGCTCATGCCTCGTTGATAGAAAAAAATTTATGGAAATTGGAGGTTTTGACGAGATATATGCACCGTTCTATTGGGAAGATGTGGATCTGTCATACCGAGCTTATAAAAAAGGATACGAAGTACGGTATGACCCATTGATCCTCGTTAAGCACGAACACGAAACGACAACGAGTAAGTTTTTTTCGCCTGACCAGGTAAAAACCATCGCCCAAAGAAATCAGTTTATTTTTATCTGGAAAAATATCAATGACGGTGCATTATTTGTTTCGCATTTATTTGCTATGTTTAAGTTGATATTGATGTCTGTCGTCAAAGGCGACACCAACACTTTAACGGCTTTTGGAATGGCTTTTGCTTTAATCGGGGAGATAATGAAAAAGAGAAAAGCACAGAATTCGACTAAGACCGTCGAAGATAAAAAAATTATTGATATGTTTAATAAGGTATGAACAAATGGATGGTTGTTTTTTTGATATTGGCAGCAAGCGTAGCAGGGCTATTTTTTAACTCCTATAATAGGGAGGTATCGCCGCCGTGTTTGAATGCCGACGAGGCGGCCTTTGCCTTCAACGCGTACTCGTTAGCCAAAACAGGCAAAGATGAATATGGAGCGAGCTTGCCTTTGAGACTTAAATCTTTCGGGGATTATAAGATGCCGCTTTATAGTTATTTATCTGTTCCTTTCGTAGGCGCATTTGGACTCAATCAGACATCTGGCCGTGCCGTTAATATTGTGTTGTCTATTTTATTCCCACTCATTGTATATCTTTTGGTCGTCGAGCTTTTTGATCGTCGAGATGTAGGGGTCTTGGCTGGATTCTTGGTCGCAGCCTCTTTGGGACTGAATATATTGGGCAGGCATACGCATGAAGCCTATTTGTCGGCCTTCATGACGACGACGACGTTGTTGGCGCTAGTTCGTGTAATCAAAAAAGGTGGATGGGGAAACGCACTAATGTTTTACATATCGGTTCTCCTGTTGCTTTTTAGCTATCATCCTGGCCGGTTGTTTGCATTTTATTTTTTGATTGCCTATATATCTTTTTCTTTTTTTTCCGTCGAAGGAATCACCATTTCGGGAAAAGCGAAAATTTGGTTTGTTGGGGGTTTTCTTTTAATTTTTGCTCTGTTTTTATCTACAGATGTTTTATATAAACCGGACCGTATAAAAAATCTTCTTTTTTTCAATAACGCCGGTTTTTCTTTGCGGATAAACGAACTGAGAGGAGAAGGCGGTTCGGCTCTAATATATAACAAACTAACTGTCGGAGTCCGGGATATATTTGCCCGCCATCTTGTATATTTTTCACCGCAATTTCTCGCCGTTGACGGCGACGGCAACGACCGTTTTGGCTACCCGGGTATGGCTCCGATGACGGTCGTCGAATATATTTTAGGTTTGATAGGTTTGTATTTTCTATATAAAAATAACGAAAGATTCCGTAATCTGTTGTTGGGTGCTCTTCTCATCGCTCCTTTGTCCGGTTCGCTTTCTTGGGCCGATGTGTCGCTTAGCCGCGCACTTTTTCTTTTTGTACCCTGGCTTATTCTAAGTGCCTACGGAGTGGTTTACCTAACTGGTTCACTCAATATCAGGTACAGGTATATTGCGATATCGCTAATATTCCTGGCAGAACTTGCTTATTTGGGGTATTCGTGGGATTTTTATCTTAACCATTATCCAAAAAGAGCGCGGACAATAAGGGCGTGGCAATGTGGTTACAAGGAGATTGGTGAGTTGGTGAAAAGTAAATATAATCAAGTAGACAGATTTTATATAACCAAAAAAAACGGTGAACCATATATTTTCATGCTGTACTATCTCAATTATCCGCCGGAAAAATATCAAAGCCAGGCACGTTTGAGCCCTCCGGACGAATATGGCTTCGGACAGGTGGAAAGATTCGATAAATTTGAATTCAGCTTTAGCCTGCCTCAACAGGGTAGATATATAGCAATCGGGTACCCGGATGATTTCAATGCCGCCCCAGACGAGATACGGGAAAAAATTTCAAAAATTAATGTCGGCACTGAGCAAATTTTTTGGGTTTACGACAGTACTCGTTAGAAGCCGGCAGTAAGTGATTCAACCATCATTTTTGCCTGTTCAAAATTGACTACCCATCCGGTACGCATAACACTGCGGTACATACCCTGACGGTAAGGTTTACCGTCGGGAGAATAGACTTCGGGGTATGATTTAGATTGAATGATGATGTTTTTATAACTTTCTATTTGTTTTTGTGCCCTTATTATTAGAGATTTATCTTTATTAATGTATCCGAGTTGAGCTAGTAGTTTTATATACTCCATGCCCCAATGGCTCCAGATAACTCTCGATCCATAGTCCTGTGCGAAAATCCGAACAGGCCAATAGAGTTGATTACCGCGGAAGTCGTTGTGGTACTTTAGACCGAAAGGTTGGTCGATTTTGTGATTTATGATATATCCGATCATCTTTGTCAGGTATTTTCTGTCGGATGCTATATGCGGATCAAGGAAACCCGTCTGATATGCGATTAACCAATCGGATGAGTAGGCGGCCTTTATATTGTTTTTTTCCTCTTTAAAAATTTCGGATTCATTATTCCAAAAATTTTTTATTATTTCGTTTTTTAAGCTTGTGAGGCGAGATGGATCTTTATCGATAATTTGCAGGTCTTGGGCCAGTTGCATCGTGCGCCAAAAAGAAACGTTGTCATAAAAAGCACAGGATCTTATAGCCATGTCTTTGGTGCCCGACAGTCTTATATTTTCTTTTATTAAGCCGGTACTTTTGTCCCAAACCCTATTTTCGTAGGCTTCATAGGTTTTTTTCAGACTTTTCGAATATTTTTCAAGCAAAGAATGGCCAGCCTGTCCAATGTTGTTTTTGAGAGGTATGTTCGAACCGAACGGATAAAGTCTATTTATCTCGGAAGGATCGGTGATAACTTTCAGAGCATAAAGCAAGCTGTATAAAGTATCCGACGGATAGGCGTAAATATTGACGAGAGTTACCGCCAGTGGTCCGACAGGTACAACGGTTGTTGAGATGTCGTTGGCTTTGGAAAAAACATCCAGTGCATAACCGATGGTTTTTAGATAAATGATTTGGCGATCGGTCCAATCTTTATCGTCTAGCGCTGTTCTTTTGTCGAGGAGAACATGATAAAAAATTCCCAACGATCTCGGGTAAAGAGCACTAAAATGATCTCCGGAAATAAGAAAATGATTTTTTCCGCTGAAACGGATACGATGGATTTCGCTAATTATTTCCGTGAAATCGGGGTGTTCTGCTTTTTTCGCTCTTGATAGTGCACCAGTCATAATGTGGTAGCCAGATTTGAGAGTTGCGAGCAAACTGAAGAAGCGCTTCGAGCGGACCTTAAGTTCGCCGATTTTTATGAGTTCGATATTTCCGTCAGGTTTAATGTTGGTTTTATAAGCTGACTTGATAATATGTCGACGGTTAAAAGGGTTTGTCAGATAAGAAAAGACCGCGACACCAACAGTATTTGCCGCCAAAAAAAGTAAAGCGTACTCCATGTGTTATTTTATAATAAATTTGCTTATCCAAGAGACTTTTTATGATATAATAAGTCTTTCTTTGAAATAGTATGAATATCAAAAATATCGCCATAATAGCCCACGTTGATCATGGAAAAACTACCTTAGTCGACGCAATGCTAAAGCAAACCAAAACCTTCCGCGACAATCAGAAAGAGATGAGCCAGACTCTTATCATGGACTCAAACGATCTTGAACGTGAAAAAGGAATTACGATCCTTGCCAAAAATACGAGCGTTTTTTATGGCGGTGAAAAGATAAATATCATCGATACTCCCGGTCATGCCGACTTCGGAGGAGAAGTTGAGCGCGTTCTTAATATGGCTTCGGGAGCGATTTTACTTGTAGATGCTGCAGAAGGTCCGCTCCCGCAAACGAGATTTGTTCTCAAGAAAGCTCTCGAAACAAGACTGAAAATAATACTCGTCATAAATAAAATAGATAAAAGAGACGCCCGTCCGGAAGAAGTTATCCGCGAAGTGGAAAGTCTTTTTCTTGATCTGGCACATGACGAATCGATGCTGCACTTCACGACTCTGTATGCGGTCGGTCGGGATGGTAAAGCCTTCTTGACTAAACCGGAAAATTACAGCTCCGAAATGGCCGGTGATCTTTCACCATTGTTTGACACCATAATCAAAGAAATCCCCAATGCAGCCGTTGACGCCGACAAGCCATTTCAATTGCTTATATCCACACTCGACTACGATACTTATGTCGGGCGTTTATGTATCGGTAAAGTCAGAAGAGGAACTTTGAAGAAAGGTCAAAAAATCGCGCTCGTTGAGGATAACAAGATTATCGGTAACTATGTAGCGACGAAACTTTATACCAGTCGCGGTCTGGATAGACAGGAAGTCGATGAAATTACTGCAGGCGATATAGTAGCGCTTGCCGGTATTCCTGATCTTACGATCG
>CAYMOO010000038.1:0-1236 GCA_964392185.1 uncultured Gammaproteobacteria bacterium | reverse complement strand
TCAGACGGTCACCGATCCTCTTACTCCGGAAAGTCTTCCCAAGATAGTTGTTGAAGATCCGACCATAAAGATTACGATAGGTCCAAATACCAGTCCTTTGGGAGGCAAGGAAGGTAAATATACAACGTCAAGACAAATCAAAGAACGTCTTATCAAAGAACAGCAGATAAACCTCGGTTTGAGAATCGAACCCGACCCTCAAGGCACGAACTTTATAGTATGCGGTCGGGGCGAATTGCATTTATCTATTCTTATAGAAACGATGCGACGTGAAGGATTTGAGCTTGAGATCTCGAAGCCACAGGTAATCTATAAAAATATCGACGGTCGAGAATGTGAGCCGTTTGAAGAAGTAACTATAGATGCTCCTAAAGAATATATGGGTGTAATCTCCGAAGAGCTCGGAAAAAGAAAAGCGACCATGTTAAATGTGCTTACCGAAAGAGACAGTATGGTAAGAATGATTTATAAGATATCGAGTAAAAATCTTATCGGTATCAGAAGCTCCCTCATGACAAATACCAGAGGTACGGCGGCGATGAGTACTTATCTTCTAGGCTATGAACCGCGGGCAAGCAAAATGGAGTCTATAAGAAATGGAGCGTTGACTGCAGTTAAGCAGGGAATATCTATGACCTATGGTCTTACCAATGCGCAAGAAAGAGGAGCTCTATTTATAGGGCCTGGAGTACAGGTATATGAGGGTATGGTCGTCGGAGTAGCAGCCAAACCGGACGATGTTGAGGTGAATGTATGCAAAGAAAAAAAATTAACCAATAATCGCTCTTCAGGTGAGGGAGTGTCGGTCAGTCTCGAGCCGCCAACGATACTAAGTCTCGAGCAGTCTCTCGATTTCATATCCGACGACGAACTTCTCGAAGTAACTCCAATCAATATTCGTATAAGAAAACGCTACTTAAGCGCTACCGCAAGAAGGGTAAATAAGAGGCGGGAAGATGACCGCGAACTCAAATCTTGACTTTCTCCGTTGAATCATTGATGATTATAGTGTTCATCAATGAAATTCATCTATAAACTCAGGTTAAACATAGCGACTAAGTTGCTTATTGGCTTTGTTATGCTTGTCGGAGTATTTATTGCTTCCGACTGGTTTATCATAAATTCCGTAAGAGCCTATCTGCTTGGTCAATCGAATAAGCTTCTTACGGAAAAAGCGCGTAACGCGTCCATACAGGTTGAGTCTTTTTTCTCCGGTTTTTGGGATCATGCGGAAGG
>CAYMOO010000037.1:7514-11463 GCA_964392185.1 uncultured Gammaproteobacteria bacterium | reverse complement strand
CAAAATTTTTGCGCCGCGGTCGAAGCTTCATCGAAAGTCTGGCCAGTCAGAACAACCTCTACATATTTTCCGCCAAAATGCCGCACCTTCTCCACTTTTTGGTTTGGAGTGATTGCCGGCATATAAATATAACCTTTTGTTTTCATAGCAGAGCAAGAATAGGCGACACCCTGCGCATGATTGCCCGCACTCGCAGTAACAATACCTTTTTTCTTTTCTTCATCCGACAACGAACTCATTTTGTTGTAAGCGCCACGGATTTTGAAGGAGCGTACTTCCTGAAGATCCTCACGTTTTATATAAACATTAGCCGCATATTTATTCGACAATCTTTTTGAGTATTGCAGAGGTGTACGAACCACTACTGTTTTTAATCTTTCAGCGGCCTTTTCTATTTCTCTAGTTGTTACCATGATGAGTTATGCAATTTTAATACTTTTATAAACGTATCAGTCAGCCGCGCGAGATGTTCATAATCTCGCGCGGCTGAAGATTAATTATTGCCCTTCGAACCTCCTTTTAGTTTTATATGCGTACTCGCATATATCCCATGAATTGGGCATTGCCAATCCACCTCAACTATCGTAAAATGATGCTCCCAGTCATAATGCGGGTCGCATAATTGACGCCTAGTTATCGGTGGAATACGAACAACTACCTCTCGGGGAGGTGTCTTGGGACAAGTGCATTCGTCTTCCATTCCAATCTCCTTTTCAACAGATCTACCAGCAATTGGTAGACAGACTCAAGCACGACAATACTATATCATTTTCAAATTATTTTGTTTAGCCCATCAATATAGGCTTTTACAGATGCGGAGACAATGTCGGTATCCGCTCCGAATCCGTAATACATGTTTCCTTTATAGTTTAGCTGTATGTGTACTTTACCAACATCATCGCTTCCTTTGGTGATCGCCTGCACCAAAAATTCCTCCAGATCGACTTTTTTCTTTACTATCTGGTTTATTGCATTGAAGGAGGCGTCAACTGGGCCATTACCAGTGGCGGTGGCGATTTCTTCTTTATCGCCAGATTTGAGCCTTACCGTCGCCATCGGCTTAAGCGGGAATCCGGACACAACTTCCAGAAGATCGAGTATATACCCCCCTTTTACCGGCTTTTCGCCTGCGAGTATCATCAGATCCTCATCGTTGATTTCTTTTTTCTTATCGGCAAGCTCAAGAAACTTTGGATAAAGTTCATCGACGAATTTTTTGTCTGATTTCAGACCCAGTCTTTTCAAGTGGTATCCTAAAGCAGCACGACCTGATCTTGCAGTTAGCGCAAGTGAGGTTGATGGGATACCAACCGCCTGCGGATCCATAATTTCAAAATTTTCCCGGTTTTTCAGAACTCCATCCTGATGAATTCCCGAGGAATGAGCGAATGCATTTTTGCCGACAACCGCTTTATTTGGCTGCACCGGCATCCGCATCAAGCGCGAAATCATCCGGCTCGTGGGATAAATCTTTTTCGTATTAATTTTGGTATCCAAACCCAAAGTTTTCTTTCTTGTTTTCAAAACCATCACCACTTCCTCAAGCGCCGTGTTACCAGCGCGTTCACCGACTCCGTTTATTGTCACTTCCACTTGACGCGCCCCCGCCTCGACGCCTGCGATTGTATTGGCAGTCGCCATGCCTAAATCGTTGTGGCAATGGGTGGAAATAATTACGTCTTCAATGCCTTTTACATTCTCGCGCAAATATTTTATTTTTGCGGCAAATTCATGAGGCAAACAGTAGCCAGTTGTATCTGGTACATTAATAGTAGTCGCGCCTGCTTTTATGACTGCTTCAAAAATTTTTGCTAAATATTCATCTGACGTACGCCCAGCGTCCATAGCAGAAAACTCGACATCGGAGCAGTATTTCTTGGCATGTTTTACCATAGAGACCGCCCTCTCCATAATTACCTCAGGGGTAGATCGCATTATGCTATAAACATGAGTATCCGAAGTGCCGATAAATGTATGAATCCTGCCTTGAGCCGCTTTTTTAATAGATTCCGCCGCGACATCGATATCTTTTTCTACTGCGCGGGCTAATGGGCAAATAACCGAATCTTTTATGATGCTACTGATTTCGACCACCGACTGGAAATCGCCCGGTGAAGAAATCGGGAATCCGGCTTCGATTATATCCACACCAAGCGCCTCAAGCTGCTTCGCTACTTCTATTTTTTCAATAGTATTTAACTGACAGCCCTGCACTTGTTCCCCGTCGCGGAGGGTGGTATCGAAAACAAAAACTCGGTTATTCATAAATAAAAATATTAATAATTTATACTGATGAGCGCGCGAGTGGCAATTTTTTTACAATCGTACTTGTCTATTCGACAAGTACAGTAAAAAAATTCTCATCGAGCGAACCTAATCATTTTTCATTTTCAGGCCTTAACGATCTCACTTGCGCCCCGGCCTTCCACATTTCGGAATTTCTAATTTCATCCAATTCAACTTTAAGCTTCTTTTTATATTCCGGATCGGAATTGGCTTTTATCGTCAGATCCGCTTCGTTACCAGTTTTCACACTTTCATACAGTTCTTCAAAAACCGGCTCGGTGGCTTTGCGGAATTTACCTTTCCAATCTAAGGCTCCTCGTTGGGCGGTTGTCGAACAATTGGCAAACATCCAATCCATACCGTTTTCACCAATCAACGGATAAAGACTTTGTGTTGCCTCCTCGACGGTTTCGTTAAAGGCTTCCGATGGACTGTGTCCTTTTTTTCTCAATAGATTATATTGGGCTTCCATTAAACCAGCGATTGCACCCATGAGAACACCACGCTCACCGGTAAGGTCGGAATAAACTTCTTTTTCAAAAGTTGTTTCAAAAAGATAACCGGATCCAACACCTATGCCCATAGCCAATACGCGCTCTTTTGCTTTTCCAGTCGCATCCTTAAAAATGGCATAACTTGAATTAATCCCTTTTCCGGCAACGAAATGTTTGCGCACCGTGCGGCCTGAGCCTTTAGGAGCAACTAAGATCACATCGACATCTTCTGGCGTAACAATGCCTGTTTTATCTTTGAAAGTAATCCCAAATCCATGGGAAAAATAGAGTGCTTTTCCCTTGGTGAGATTTTTCTTGATCATCGGCCAGGAAGAAATTTGTCCGGCATCAGACAATAGATAACAAATTATAGTTCCGCGTTTCGCTGCCTCATCTATTTCAAACAAAGTTTTCCCTTCGATCCAACCGTCCTCAACTGCCTTTTTCCAAGAGGAACCACCTTTTCGTTGTCCGACAATGACATTAAATCCGTTATCGCGCATATTCAAAGCCTGTGCCGGGCCTTGTACACCATATCCAATGACGGCAATTACTTCATCTTTTAATACAGTCTTCGCCTTTTCAAGCGGAAACTCTTCACGGGTTGTTACCTCTTCCATCATTCCACCAAAATTCATTTTTGCCATGATATTTGAATAAAATAATTAATAATAAATTAAAATTATTGTCTCATTAAGTTTGCCACTTCGCGCCTACTTGCTGCTAAAATCTTTGCATTATCACCATTGTCGCCTACTATGTGAATAGGCTTCACATCAAACTGGTCCATATTTCTCATTCTGACAAATTCATAATATGGCAACTCATTTGGATCTATCAAGCCCTCAGTGACAGCATTATCGTAAACGTGTTCATAATCATCATATTCTATGAAAATATCTCGATATTTTTCAGTCATATTTTAAATAACTACTATTAATAGTTTTTTAAATATCACCATTGATAAAACTTACCAACCTTCTCAGACCTTCAAGCAATTGCTTTTCTTCGCAACCGTATGAAATTCTTAGATGATATTCTCCACCGAGACCAAATGCCGATCCTGGCACAACGGCCACTCCCGCCTCCTTGACCAAACGTACTGCCAATTCATAATCATCTATATCTATATTTATCTTTGGGAAAGCATAATAAGCGCCCTCAGGACC
>CAYMOO010000037.1:0-7414 GCA_964392185.1 uncultured Gammaproteobacteria bacterium | reverse complement strand
TCTTTTAGTTCGGCTTCGGAATATACTTTCCCAATCGGATTTGACGGGTTACAAATAAGCACCGCCTTTGTCTTTTGAGTTATTGCCCCTTCCAATCTTTCCGGATCGAATCGCCATCCATTCTCCTCATCCAAAGGCACAAAAACCGGTTTACCGCCATGATGTGCAATGATTGTTTGTGTTATATGAGAAGCATAATCCGGCGTAAGAATGATTATTTCATCATCCGGGTTCAAAATACTTATGAACACCGCCATCAAAGCCTCTATACCTCCATGCGTTACAATAACCTGCGAAGGCTTGGCGTTAATATTGTTATCTCGCTTCAATTTCTCCGCGATCGCTTCACGTAATGGCTCGATCCCATACCCGGGTGTGTATTTGTCGGCAGATCCATTGTCGATTGCTTTCTTTGCTGCCGTACGAATATGATCTGGGGTCGGGAAAGATGGTATTCCTTGAGCCAATGAAACAGAACCTTTTACTTGCCTACCCATAAGCTCGAGTCTTTTGATCGCCGAAACTTCAATAGATGATGTTACTGTGGAAGTATCTCTAACGATACTCGTAAATTTACCCTCTGATCCGGTTTCTTCCTTCAAAACAGCAATCCTGCCAGATCTAATAAATTCCTTAATACCAAACGGTTTAAGTAAGAGATACAGAGAATCTATTTCTTCTTCCGACCCACTCTTTTCGATAACCAAATAATCATGACCCACAAAAGTTACCCTCGCTCGGAAAAGGAAACTAAGCTCTTCCACTTCTCGCCGTTGCTCCGGATTTTTCGTCGATACTTTAATAAAAGCCAGTTCTTTGAAAATTATGTCTTTATCCAAAGATTCAAATACTTTAACTACCTCAACTATCCGGTACAATTGCTTTACTACTTTTTCTATAGAAATTTTGTCACGGCGTACGACTATAGTAAACCTAGATATCCCGGGCCTTTCTGTTTCGGACACAGTGAGACTTTCGATATTGATCTTGCGACGCAGGAAAAGATCGGCGATACGGTAAAGCACGCCCGGTTTATTTTCTGTAAATGCGGTTATCGTATATTGATGTTGTGTTGTTGGCATAGTTTTTATTCTAATCTAATATCATCGACGGTTGCTCCAGAAGGCACCATCGGAAATACATTATGTTCTTGCTCGACCATAATTTCGAGCAAATACGGACCTTTTTTTGAAAAAGCTTTGTCCAACGCGGCGGATAAATCTTCTCGTTTGTCGACACGCGCACCTTCGATGCGAAACCCTTTGGCAACCTGGACGAAATCGGGATTATCCATGTGAACGAATGAATATCTGTTATCGAAAAACAACTCTTGCCATTGTCGTACCATACCTAAGAAACGGTTATTCAGAATAATTATTTTTACAGGAATCTTCTCCTGAGCCACTGTTGCCAACTCCTGAATATTCATCTGAAAGCTTCCATCTCCTGCAATGGCGATTGTTTGCCGCTCCGGCGCACCAAGCTGAGTACCCATTGAAGCTGGCAAGGCAAAACCCATTGTTCCCGCACCTCCAGAAGTTATAAAACTATGCGGTCTGGCAAATTTATAATAACGAGCCGTAAACATCTGGTGCTGTCCGACGTCCGCGACCACAACAGCGTCACCTTTTGTTTTTTCCGAAATGACCCGCACGGCTTCGGCCATGGTAATCATGCCTTTTGGCGGGTGAGTTTCGTTGGCGATTACTTTTTCGTCTTCCACTTTATCGCATTTGCGGAATTCATTAATCCAGTCCTTACGCGATTTCTTCTCAAGTAACGGAAGTAACGCTTCAAGAGCCGACTTTGCATCCGCAACAATCGGAACTTCGGCCCGCACATTCTTGTTTAATTCTGCCGGGTCGATATCTATATGTATTATTTTCGCTTTTTTAAGATAGTTTGTAAGACTGCCCGTCACACGGTCGTCAAAACGCATACCGACTGCAATTATGACGTCGGCTTTGTTGCTTAAAATATTGGGTCCATAATTGCCATGCATGCCAAGCATTCCCACATAATTTTCATGGCCTGTTGGAAACGCAGAAAGTCCAAGCAAAGTAGAAGCGACCGGTATACCGGCTTTTTCAGAAACTTTACGTAAGACATCGACAGCATGAGAAATTAATATACCGTGACCAACAAACATAAGCGGCCGTTCTGATTTGTTTATGATTTCTGCGGCGAAGGCTGTTTGGCGAGCATTGGGTTCATATGTAGGCTGATAACTTTCTATCTTTATTTTCTTTGGATACGAAAAATCCATCATTGCAAACTGCGCATCTTTAGTGATATCTATAACGACCGGACCGGGCCTACCGGTTCGAGCAATGTGGAATGCCTTAGCCATAACTTCTGGTACTTCGGACGCTTTCGTAATCTGATAATTCCATTTGGTGATAGGTGTTGTTATTCCGATTACATCCGCCTCCTGAAAGGCATCTGTACCGACCACCGACCCATGAACCTGACCGGTCACACATACTAATGGTATAGAGTCCATCATGGCGTCCATAATACCAGTAACCAAATTGGTTGCACCGGGGCCTGATGTGGCAATAACGACCCCTACTTTGCCGGTCACTCCCGCATAACCTTCCGCGGCATGAGTCGCGCCTTGTTCGTGGCGAACCAGTACGTGGCGTAATTTATTCTTATAATGAAACAACGCGTCATAGACGGGCATTATCGCGCCCCCAGGATACCCAAAAACGATATCGACATTTTCGTGAATTAAAGATTGTATTATTGCTTCCGCTCCACTTATTTTCATAATTTGAAATTACTTGATAATCGTACACCAATCGGCATACTGTTTTTTGTTTCCCTTAACAACTTCAAAAAATAAATCCTGCAGCTTACCTGTTATTTCTCCTCTTTTTCCATCGCCGATGGTTCGACCATCTATTTTAGATATCCAGGCCACCTGAGCTCCGGTACCACTGAAGAATACTTCATCGGCAACGTAAAGCTCGGTTCTGTCGACCACGCGTTCGGCCGTCGGAATACCCATATCCTGCGCCAATTTAACGATTGTCCGTCTGGTTATACCCTCCAAAATATTTTCGCTGAAAGCCGGAGTAATTAGTGTGCCGTTGCGTACCACAAACAAATTCATTGCAGAACCCTCGGCAACATGCCCATCTTCAGATAAAAATATAGCCTCATCATATCCTTGCTTGGACGCTTCCAGTTTGGCCAAAGCGGAATTAATGTAAGATCCGGAAATCTTGGCTCTGGATGGGATAGCGTTATCACTCACCCGTCTCCAGGAAGAAACACACACGGATAAACCTTTGTCTGTCGGCAGATAATCGCCAAGAGGGATCATGTAAAGAGTAAATTCAAAATTATTATCTCTTTCGAGATTGGGAGATAAGTTGGTGCTCGCCGCGTACCCGAACGGTCTGAAATATGTATCGGTTTTTGGATTATTCATCTTTATCAACTTCAAGAATATCTCTTTCATTTGCTTTTCGTTATATCCCATCGAAACACCTATTATCTGGGCTGAACTCAAAAATCGCTTTATATGATCTTCCATTCGAAATACTGATAAAAATTTCTTTTCTTTATTATAGTAGCCGCGCATCCCTCCGAAAAAACCGGTGCCATATTGCAGCGCATTGGTCATAATTGACACTTTCGCATCTTCGATTTTGACATATTTTCCTTCGAAAAATGCGTATGGGAAAGAGGTTGTTTTGAGTGCGGCCATTTTATTTTTAAAATTTATAAATTAAAAAATATTTGTATATACAAAAAAACCCCGCTTGCGGCGGGGCGATTTTTTCAACAAACGTCCTCCCGCCTATGCAGGGTTAATAAGAAGGACGACGATTGTTGAAAAGTTTCTATTCATTAGTTTGAAATTATAAACGGATATCGACAGAATTGCAAGTGGAGTTGACACATACTGTATACATACGTTATAATATAGTTGTACTTTTTCATATAGTGTGTGAAACTAAAAGCAGAGTCGACTCCGACGGTCTGGAGTTAAGTGAATTTAACTTCACTCCGTCTGAGTCTATACATTTGTAGGAATTGCTCCTACAAATAGTTTGACTTGGCAATAGTTTCGCGCAAACTATCACTTTTCATCTCATTCAAAAGAAAGAGATGAAAAGTGTTCACATAGTGACCCCTGCTGAATTCTTCACTTTTAAGAATTCACAGGGGTCACAAAACCTTATCCAGCCGAACGGTTTGAAGAATAATATATTCTTCAGTCCGATCAGCTGGAGTATTTCTTTAGGTTCATCGAAGAGCCTAAAGAAGATTCCAGTTGATCACAACTGTTTTTATGCCCCCATTTATTTTTTTTCGGGGGAAAACAAAGAGGCGGATCACTGTATGTCTTTTGACATATACATCCGCCTCATTATCTTTTAAATAGAAAAACACACCGCTTGCTTTTAAAAATACATTCAATTACAATCGAAAAATCATGAACGCAGGAAATATCATTATTACCACCATTATTACTACCACGTCAAACGTGGTGGGGTGGTAATAAACAAAACCTGCAAAGGAACCGACCCCGCCAAAAGCGGGGTTTTTTTATGGGTTTTGCCAAATGATAAGAAAAATTTGGCATAGTGACAGAGAGTTTATAACCACGGTAGCAGGAGTCATGAACGGAAGGGCAATACTTGTTTATGAATTAGTGTACCCGAGGTAATACATATGATAATCACTTTAATAGGAATGTCCGGCGTCGGTAAATCGCATACAGCAAAAAAATTGGAGAAAAAAGGTTTTAAGCGTTATTCTGCCGATGAATTTATTGAGTCCAAACTCGAAAAAGTACTGAGGAGTTACAAATATTCTGGACTCGCAGATATATCAAAATGGATGGGACAACCCTATGATGACCGTTATATAAATCGCAGTAAAAGGTACATGGATCTGGAAAATAAATCAATGAAAGAGATTATTCGATTGGCAAAATCAGCAGATCCGGACGAAAAAATCATCATCGACTCAACCGGAAGCATAATCTACACAGATGAAAGTGTGTTGGTTGAGCTTATGGAAATTAGCCACTTGATATATATGGAAACTTCTGCAGACGCTGAAAAAGAAATGTTTAAGACATATATTCGCGATCCTAAGCCAGTGATATGGGGCGGAGCATTCAGCAAAGAAGCAAAAGAGACAGAAATGGAAGCATTAGCCAGATCTTATCCAAAACTCCTTGAGGAAAGGAAAACTAAATATCAATCCCTGTCGACAACAACCGTCCACTATAAAAAATTCCGAAACATGTCGGCGCATCAATTAAACGATTATATTTTAAATTTAAAAAAACAATGAACATCCAACTCAAATGCGTATCCTGTAACAACTCATATGATTACAAAAATATTCGTTATCGCTGCGACTGCGGCGAAGTTCTTGAAGCTGACTATCCGCAAAGCGATGTGGACAATAATATACTAAAACAAAATTTCGACGAGAGACTGAAAATGTTTTCGCTTCCGCAAAGAAGTGGCGTATGGCGCTATAAAGAATTACTCCTTCCTATAAACGAAGCGAACATCGTATCAAAATCTGAGGGAAATACCAATCTGTATTCTGTCGGAAAAAGCTGCGGCAACGGACAAAAATCCATCGGAAAATTTGTCGGAATCGAAACGATGTATATAAAACATGAAGGTGAAAACCCAACGGGCAGCTTCAAGGATCGTGGTATGACAACAGGTGTGAGTATGGCCAAACAACTGGGAATGAAAGCGGTAGCCTGCGCTTCGACGGGAAACACTTCTGCCTCGCTCGCCTCTTATGCCGCAAAAGCGGGAATGACAGCGTACGTATTCATACCTGATGGAAAAATCTCCTTCGGCAAACTTGCTCAAACTCTCGCATATGGTGCAAAAACAATACAGATAAAAGGAGATTTCGATGTTGCTATGAAATTGGTAGAAGAAGTATGCAATGAGAAAAAAATATATCTTCTAAACTCTATAAACCCATTCCGAATTGAGGGTCAGAAATCGATTGCCTTTGAATTTATACACCAGTTAAAATGGCAAGCCCCCGATTGGGTCGTAATTCCGGCTGGAAATTTGGGAAACACTTCGGCAATCGGAAAGGCTCTCATCGAACTTTATAACCAGGGCTTTATAAAAAAAATCCCAAGAATCGCTTCCATTCAGGCTGCGGGCGCAAATCCCTTCTATCGAAGTTACAAAGCGGGATTCAAGACAAGATTCAAAATAAAGGCGGAAACGATCGCGACCGCAATCCGCATAGGCAACCCCGTGAGTTATCTACGTGCCAAGAAGGTAATCGAGAAATCAAACGGAATTGTCGCTGAGGTGACAGATACCCAAATACTCGAAGCAAAGGCGGTCGTCGATTCTGCTGGAATAGGCTGCGAGCCGGGCTCAGCCACTTCTGTAGCAGGAACAAAAAAACTAGTCGATGAAGGACTAATAAAGAAAAATGAGTCGGTGGTTTGCATAACTACTGGGCACATCCTAAAAGATACAGACACGATTCTCAAATACCATACAGGAAAGCTGGAAAACATTAAGGCCATTAATATGAACAAAATTATCGAAGTCGGTTCCGATCTTGATGCCATTATCAAAGCTCTGGCTGCAAAATAGAATAAGTTGACTTTTATAGTCCAAAGGTTATAATTACTGAATACAGATGGAAAAAATCATAAACAATTCCTATTTTTGGTTTTACTTTACACCGCTTAAGGCGGGGGAATTGGTTATGAGGTAAAACTCAAACTTTGAAATCCAAACCCCGCCGCAAGCGGGGTTTTTTAATGGGTCTTGCCAAATCGAGCAGAGCGAGATTTGGCTTAGACCCATTTATCCTGTGTCGCCTATATTTGCGACACAGGATTTATGACGAAACGAAGGGCAAAGTAACAAAATACGAAACAAAACAAGTAATTATAATTTTCAAAAATTTATGTCAAAATCACCAAAAAATGCCGGCTGCACTGTTGTTGCCGGGCCTTGCTCTATAGATGAAAATAATATCAAGGAGGTTTTTCAGATCGCGGAGATGGAAGTTAAAAACCGAAAAGGAAAACATCAGCGGGCAGTTGCGGGAACCCGAGTTGTAGGACTAAAATCGAGAACTGAGCTCGATGACAGTGGAAAAGGTATGGGCATGGATTACCATGCGGTACAAAAAAACATCGATGTGATGATAAAAGGAGGCGGCGTTGCCGACTTTGAAACACCTCCAAGTGCTCATATGGCAAAACGTGTAAATGAAAAAACTGGTTTGCTTATCGCAACCGAAGTAATGATGCCGGCGGTCCAGCTCCCTGCATTTGAACAGTTACTACCGAAAGGCACACTTATGCCCTGGAATCCGTCAGTCAATCAGCTTGGTTGGCAAGTGCATGAAATGGCCCGCTTCGCCAGACGCAATGACTGGA
>CAYMOO010000036.1:0-12000 GCA_964392185.1 uncultured Gammaproteobacteria bacterium | reverse complement strand
CTGTTATATGTGAGCCGGCGGGCCCGGCCGATTCGTAGAGGAGGGTATGGTGGCGATCCCAGATTTTGACGGAGCCAGATTGGGAAAAGTTTGGCCGGGTCCAGATTTCGGCTGCGAACACAATGGAAGTGACAATTAGCAGGATAATAATATGTAGTTTATAATTTCGCATATGGAATCTTTACTTATTATATATAAACACTCAGGAGAAACGCCGCTTGAGGCGATCGGAAGGTATCGCCGGGAAAATCCGCAACATGCGGCAGAGAAGCTCGGGTATGCCGGGCGCCTCGATCCGATGGCCGAAGGCTTGCTACTCATCTTGGTGGGAGAAGAAAACAAAAAACGCAAAGAATACGAAAAATTGACCAAAAAGTACCGGTTTTCTTTCATACCCGGTATCACGACCGACTCTTACGATATGATGGGGCTTATAAGAGCATACAACAAGCCGCCGGCTACGGACTTAATTCTCAAAAAACTCGAAAAGATCACGCCTGATTTTACGGGTAAATTCGACCAGTCTTATCCGCCGTACTCATCGGCCGTAGCCGATGGTAAACCTTTGTATTATTGGGCGAGGAGAGGGCTGCTTGGCTCCGTGACTATACCGCAAAAACAGGTGGAGATATATGAATTGTCCTATTTATCTTATAAACCTTTTAGCGTAAATGAAATAATAAGCGACGCAATCGGAAGAATAGAAAAGGTAAAAGGCGATTTCCGGCAGAAAGAGATCATCGCCGGTTGGGAGGAGTTTGGCCGCAGCCATAAAAACGAAAATTTTACGGTTTTTTATATGGAGGCGACCGTGTCGAGCGGGACGTATATAAGAGCACTCGTTGAGGAAATCGGGAAAAAAATGGAGATAGGTGCGGTAACTTTTACGATCGAACGGACAATGGTTGGTGATTTTGAACTTTAAGCCCGCTAATTAACCTATAATATCTTGTAAATATTCTTGAAATCTGATATACTTCGCTGGTGGTAAAAACTATATTGTCGATGCGCAACCGAGTACTCATGAGCGTCAGGAATTTCCTCCGCCGTGTCGAAAAACGTATCGAAAAAAATCCGTTAAGATCTTTCTTTATCCTTCTTATATGCGTCTTTTTGCTTATTCTGTTGAGTAATTTTATAACCAGACCCAAACAAAAAGAAGCGGAAACCGCCCCAGAAGCAAGAAAAGTCGAGCTTTATAATGTGGGCAAAGCTCCCCGGGTCGAAGTACAAGCGACCGTCGAAAAATCGGGTGTAGTTACTGTGTCGGCTCTAACTTCGGGCATAGTGCAAAAGGTAAATTTCCTTGAGGGGGCCAAAGTGGGCCAGGGAGCCAACCTGATGTGGATTTCTTCCAGCTATTCTGGCGGAACGATTTCGACCTATCAGAGGGAACTGGCGGAAAAACAGTATAATTTTGCCAAAGATAATTATGGTGCGCAGAAAGACGGCATCGCCAAGCAGCGCGACGCCGCCTACAAAGTGGAATCAAATGCTTACGAACTTCGGGAGATCACCAAAAAATCTATCGATGAGACCAAGTCGCTTATTTCGCTGAATGAAGAAATAGTCAATTCGCTCGATAATTCGATAAAAGCTTTGGAAAGCTCCAATACCGGTGGCGTGAACGATGCTTCGATCACAACCACCAAACAAATAAAATCTCAGGTATTGGCCGGATTGAACCAGCTTCGCGCCGGTCTGAGAGCCTCGGAATATTCGGTCAACGCAGACAAAGCTGCCGCTCAACTGCCGCTTGTACAGCGTGATATAACACTCAACGCTCTGGCATTGCAGGAGAAATCGCTCGATTTAAGTCTTGAGGTGAGCCGTATACAGCTCCGGATCGCGGAGATCGGCGAGTCGCTGAATCATCCGACTTCTCCAGTTGCCGGAACGATCCAAAGAATATTCGTCCGCCAGGGGCAGCTTGTGAGCCCCGGCACGCCGCTTGCCATAATCGCGGGAAATTCCGGGAATTTCCTCGCCCGCGCTTTTGTGCCTGCTTCATATGCTAAATCTATTTCAAGAACGGAAAAAAGCACACTTGTGGCCGAGGGGAAATCGGCGGAAGTCTCGCCTTATTTCGTATCGCAGGATGCGGTCGAGGGATCGTTGTACATGATTGCCTATAAAATCCCAGACAGCTTGAAGAGTGGACTTAGTGATAAAAGTATAATGACGGTATCGCTTCCTATCGGGGCAGCCGACACGACCGCGACTATCCCATTTATCCCGATCGATTCTGTTTATCAGACAGCCGACCGTTCTTATGTGTTCGTGGCCCAAGATGGCCGTGCAAAGTCGAAAGAGATCAAAACCGGTACCGCATTTGGCAGTTTCGTCGAGGTCGTTTCCGGATTAGGAGCCTCCGACCGGGTGATACTTGATCGGACGGTAATCGACGGGGAAAGGGTTCAATGAGCGAGTTTAAGTCTTACTTATCGCAAATCAACTTCGACCCGAAGTTGTGGGAGAGTCTTCATGCTAAGTGGATTACGAATATCCGTCTGGTAATTCTTTTGGTTATATTGGTCCTTGCCGCGGGCATAACTTCTCTTTTTACTTTGCCACGACGTGTGAATCCGGAGGTAAAAATCCCGATCGTTATCGTCAATACTATTTTGCCTGGCGCGGAGCCGGAAGAGGTAGAACAGCTCGTAACCCGACCGATTGAGGAAGCTTTGACGGGCATGGATGGGCTTGACCAGATTACCTCAACCTCAAGAAGCAATGTATCGACGGTTGTTCTGGAATTCCTTTCGACCGTGAATCGCGACAAGGCCCGTGACGATGCCCAGTCTTTGGTTGACAGCGTTACTTTGCCCGACGATGCCCAGACACCGAAAGTTTCGGTTGTTGATTTCGAGAACCAACCGGTATGGACGTTTGCCATTTCCGGCAAAAACGACACCGCCTCGCTTATGCGTTTTTCCGACCGCCTGAAAAATCAAATTGAGGATGTGACGGGAGTGAAATCGGTATCGCTGACTGGTTTTGAAACACAGGAAATAACGGTGGAGATAGACACGGCCGCGATGCGCAATTACAAACTCGATTCGCAAACAATATCGCGTGCGGTATCGGCGGCTGCTTCCTCTTATCCGGGTGGCTCGGTCACGGCCAATGGTTCTACTTTTTCGGTAAGCGTCGATCCGCAGATTACAAAAGTAAACGACATAAGAAATATCAGAATTACTTCGGGCGGAACGACAGTCCGGCTGGGAGATATAGCATCGATAAAAGAGAGAAGTGTGCCCAACCTGAACAATTCATATATAGCCAGTGCTACTTTGCCGGCAACGCAAGCGGTAACTTTTTATGTTTATAAAACTTCGAATATCAATATCGACGTTGCCGCGGCGAATGTCGAAAAAGTTGTAAATGCCGAAGTCGCCAAATACGACGGCAAATTCAAGGTAACATCGATAGTCAATGCGGGGACGGAAATTTCGGACCAGCTGAAAGACCTTGTGCGCAACTTTTTCGAAACGTTAGCGCTCGTTTTCATAATCTTACTCCTGTTTTTGGGTTTCCGGCAGGCGATATTGGCCTCAGTAACAATCCCGCTTACCTTTCTTTCCGGTTTGGTAATTATGGGTATGTTTGGATTGAGTATAAACTTTATCTCGATGTTCGCTTTCCTTCTTGCACTTGGTACTTCGATAGACGACACAATTGTTGTAGTATCGTCAATGACAACCTATTTCCGTTCCGGTAAATTTTCCGCCGCCGAAACCGGTCTTATGGTTTGGCGCGATTTTATCGTCCCGATTTGGGCAACTACCATTACAACTATCTGGGCGTTTTTGCCGCTTTTGTTGTCGACCGGAATTATCGGAGAATTTATTAAATCCATCCCGATCGTCGTCACCGCAACGATGTTGTCATCTACGTTTTACTCGGTCACCGTCACTTTGCCGTTTATGATAGTTCTTTTGCAGCCCAAGGTTCCCGGGCGGATACGGTTTCTTTTCCGAATGTTGGGTATTGCGGCCGGACTAATATTTTTGGCGATCATCATTCCGAAGTCGGCATTGTTTATACCTATCTATATACTAAGTCTTTTGGGCGTTTTTGCCGCTTATAAAAGTTTGCCTGTCATAAAAAATTATTTCGCCACCGATGAAAATATCGTAAAAATAAGACAGACCGCTTCGCCTTATTTGAAAAATGTCGCCGATCATGGATTTTTCGATTCGAGAAAAATAAGCCGTATTTATAGAAGAATAATTCTTTCCGTTCTCCGCTCCGATAGCGGCCGCCGGAATATTTTTATCGTCCTTATCGTTTTGGCGTTGTTTTCTTATCTTCTTTTACCTCTGGGATTGGTAAAGAACGAATTTTTCCCCAAATCGGATGAAAAAACTGTATATCTGAATTTTGTCTATCCGGCAGGCACTACACAGGATTTGGTAAAAAAATATATTTTGCAAGAAAGCGATAATTTGCGCAAAATCGCCGATGTAGAAACCGTCACCATAGAAACCGGCCGCGAATTCGCGGGCGACGGATTCGACAGCCGTGACAGCTCGGCAATAGCAAGGCTGATTCTGAGCGAAAAACGCAAAAAAAGTTCCATTGAGATAGCGGAAAATTTGCGGAGTAAATATAAAGGTTACAAACCGGGAAAAGTCACGATCCAGGAAGTAAGCGGTGGCCCGCCTGCGGGATCGGATATACAGATCAAGCTTCTCGGCGACGATCTGATTCTTCTGGAAAAATATGCCAATTCGGTAAAACAGTATTTGGAAAGTAAAAAGGGTACGGCCGATGTCGAGCTTTCGGTGAAGCCGAGCACCAGTAAGCTGGCTTTCGTCCCCGATGCGGACAAAATGGCAGCCGCCGGCGCCGGAGTCGATCAGGTCGGCTTTGCGATACGTTCATATGTCAGCGGCCAGACGCTCGATAAAATACGCTTCAACGCGGAAGAAACCGAAGTGACGCTTAGATCGAGTGAAGCGAGGAAAACGGCGGCCGAACTATCGGCAATCACCATCTCAGCCAAAAACGGCGATCTGCCAATCTCGGCTTTGGGAGAATTCAAGCTTGCATACAATCCCAGTATCATCTCCCGTGAAGCCGGCAAAAGGACGATATCGGTTTCGGCAAGTGTCAAGCCGGGCTTTACGGCGGCTGAAATAAATAAAGATCTAGAGGAATTTGCAAATACAAAGCTCAATCTGCCTTCGGGCTACAGTTGGAAAACCGGCGGCGTGAACGAAGAAAACAGCAAGTCGGTACAATCTATTTTCCGCGCTATGGGTTTGTCGTTCCTTCTTATATTGGTAACCATGGTAACGATATTCGGATCTTACCGTCAGGCGATAATAATTTTACTTTTGATTCCGCTTGCTATATCGGGTGTGTTTATAATATTTGCCCTAACGGCAACACCGCTTTCTTTCCCGGCGCTTATCGGAATTGTCGCATTGTTTGGCGTGGTCGTGACCAATGCTATGTTTATCGTAGATAGTATCAACCGTAATCGTGAGCGGGGAATGGATCTGGCGGAAGCGATAGCCGACGCAGGTGAGAGCCGGATGGAGCCCATAATCCTTACTTCTCTGGCTACGATTATTGGCCTGGTTCCGATCACCCTTTCCGACCCTATTTGTCGCGGTTTGGGCGGGGCGATCATTGCCGGCTTATCTTTCTCCGGCTCGATTATGTTGTTTTTTGTACCGGTTTTGTACTATACGTGGTTTAAGAACGATAAGTCAGCTTCCTAATATTACCCGACAATCAGACCTTCTCCCAAGGATACTCATTTATATGTCCGAAATGCCCTTCGCGTGCGGTCTGCAAATATATCGGCCGTCGTAGACCGAACTGTTCGATTATGGCATATGGCCGGCAATCGTAGTCGAAGGTGGTTTCGCGACCATCGATGACGGCTTGTTTTATAAGCGGTTCGTCGCCACCGATGACGTAGCCGATTTTTACCAGAACTTCCTTGGCGCCATTTTTTTCCAGTAACTGCAAAGCTACCCAACGGGCCATATATGCCGCGCTGCGGTCGACTTTGGTCGCGTCTTTACCGGAGAAAGCGCCACCGCCAACCGGCACGCGTGGACCATAAGCATCGACAACTATTTTCCGTCCCGTGCAGCCCGAATCGGCATCAAAGCCGCCGATTGTAAAGGCCCCGGTATTGTTGGCGAAAAGGTGAGTATTCTTGCCGATCTTGACGGTATTTTTCACATGGGTTTCCAGCTCTTCTTTATTTTTTCCCTGTACCGATATGACAACCGATTTGACTTTGCCCCCCTCGACAACAACTTGGCTTTTGGCGTCGGTTTTTATCCCTTTGAGAAGTTTGCGGGCGAGATACATTTCCTGTGGCAGATAAAGTTCGTTTTCGCGGCAAGCGTAGCCCACCATTATACCCTGATCACCGGCGCCGCCTTTATTTACACCGGTTGCGATTTCGGGGGATTGTTGGGAAATATAGCTTTCGACGGCGATGTCGTCTCCGGTAAGTTTTTTATAAAGTTTTTTTGTTTCGGCGACTACATCGACTTCGGCATCGGCGGTGACTTCTCCGTAAAGGGTGACATGGCCATGACCACCGGCTGTTTCTATAGCTACGCGAGCTGTCGGATCTTGTTTTATGTAGGCGTCCACAAGATTGTCCGAGATTTGATCGCAAATTTTATCGGGGTGGAGAAAGCTGACCGATTCGGCGATATAAGATTTCATACGTAGATTTTATTTATAAATAATTCAATAGTAATCCTAAACCACCGCCAATACAACAAGATCAAATGTAACAATGGTATAAAATTGATAGAATCTTCAATATGGAGCAGATAGCCGAGAAATGGCATCATTACCGGTATAAAAATATCACTTATCTTATTCTCAGTCTTATCTATGCCGGCGTTCTTCTTATCAGTCCCACCTTCCGTATATACCTTTACAGATTGGGCGATTTGGGATATGTAGGTGCTTTTATAGGAGGAATTTTATTTGTCAGTACGTTTACGGTTTCTATCGGGGCGGCGATATTGATAGTTTTGACGAAAACGCTAAATCCGGTTGAAATTGGGCTTATCGCCGGGTTGGGGGCAGTCGTTGGCGACACGATAATTTTCCAGTATGTGCGCAACCGCGGTCTTGTCAGCGAGATCAAACATTTTTTCGAATATTTCGGCGGCGACCATATCCAGCATTTAATCCACACAAAATATTTCGGCTGGAGTTTGCCGGTTATCGGCGCTCTGATAATCATCTCACCGCTTCCGGACGAATTGGGAGTTGGGCTCATGGGGATTTCGCAGTTGAAAACACACCAGTTTTTGATTCTCTCCTTTATCTTAAATAGTGTCGGTATTTTTTTGATCGTGTCCGGTGCGTTGCTATTTGGTGCGGGAGCGCTTGTAAATTAGGATATTAAACCGCCGCTTCTTTGTAGGCTTTCAGAAACATCGCCATGCTCCAGCTTTGGCGGGCGATACCCATCGGGGTTCCGTACTGTCCGTGCAGATATTCGTTGAATTCGTATCCGTTCAGCTCATTGGCTTCGGCCAACTTAATCAGTTCATTTTGTGCGAGCGAGCGGTCGTATTTGTTGAGCCACCAGACCCAGAATCCGCCGACATACGGCCAGATACCGCCATTATGATATTGCCAAGGATAATTTTGCCGGCCTTTGGCCATATAGCTTCGCCAGTCCGGCTCACCGGGGTAGATAGGCGGATACAATACTTTTACCGGATAAGGCAGATTTATCCCCGATTGGAAAACAAAATCGGTGAAAAGTTTGGCCTTGCGCGTGTCGGCCAGGCCGGTGAGACAGGCGAGAATATTTCCATATACATCACAGCGCATCTCAAACTCCCGATGTGCACTGTAACCAAGATAATAGGGCAAGTAAACGGCCTGCGAGCTCGACCATTCGATCATTGTCGAGGCGTACACGTTTTCCTTGGTATAGCGGTTGTTGGGGATGTAGGCGTGGGTGCGGTCGTCCGCTTTATGAGTCCAGAGCAAAGTATTGACACCTTCATAAATCCGGTCGCGCAAATCCTGCAGATCGTTTCGGCCCTCCACTTCTATCCGCAGCTTTACCAGCCAATACCAGAGCGCGTTGGAATACAGAACGGTTCCGTGCCGGGGCATCTCATCGTCCCATCCGGCGGCGACCCCTTGCTCGACCAGAAAATCGTTATTGGTATCCTGATAGGTGAGCCAAGTAAAGGCAAGCTCCAAATTTTTTTTATATTTTTCGTAAAAACGGCGGTCGCCGGTGGCTTTGAAGTATTCCAGAAATGCGATCGGCCACCACAGAGTGCCGTCAATTGTCCCCGGCATCCACCAGTGGGCGATTCCCGTTTCCGGTTCGAAGTTTTGGGGAAATTGTCCGCGCGCCGACTGGGCAGGAACAAGATTTTTCAGCGAAATTTTGGCGATCCGTATAAGATCTTCTTGTTTACTGGCCAATAATCCAAGTGTCGCCACGCCGACATCGCGGGGGAAGAGTGAGGCGTAGGTTATTTTTTCGTCGTTTGTCCCGGGGTAGGCCGCCGCCAGTCCATATTGGGTTGTATTCGTCCGGATAAGCTCGATTGCTTGCTTATAAACTTCATGCGGTTTGCCCATATTCGTCATTGTATACAGCCAAAGAGAGCAAATGCAATGCGTTATCTCATGCTGTGCGAAACAATGGAGAAGACATAAAATATATCAGCAAGAAATATCATCAGACGTCCGGTTTTGGAAGAGATTTTCCGCCAAAGATAAAAGCTTAAAACGAGGATGAGCAGACACTCAGAAATAGCCATGATACTGCCGTAATGTGCCGGATCCCAATAAGATAAGGGGCTGCGGAATTTGTAGTTACTGAACGGGAAAAAATGCCGATGCGCGTCGGTATTGTGGAGGGGGAAATCGAAAAGGGAATGCACAAACATGCTGAGAAAAAAATAAAACGACCGCCGCAATTTTTTTAGATAACAAAAAATCGCTACCGCGCCAAGAAGAGGAAAAGAATGAAAGACATCTATAAACCCGGCCCAGCCCGAATTGAAGTATAAATCCTCAAAAATATACCTTGCCGAGTAACCGGCGACAAACCGGTTCCACAGGAAAAAAACCAACATCGACAAATCCGGGGCGACCGCTCCCCATACTATATATAGATACGGAGGATTCTTTTCTTTCTTTCTGAGTAGAACGCTGTTTAAGATCGCATGTCCCGGGGTTAACATTTTTAGTATTTTATCAATTTTTGACTCTATGCTTGTGGCCGTCGATATGCTCCCCGCAGTAACAGGTGGTCGGCTTGCAAATATCGCAGTAACGGATCTGCATTTTGGGGTTATCGAGCTCATTTGTTTTGCAGATGTAGCAAACATGGTACGGATCGCGGTTGGGCCGGCGCGCCGAGTTTGTCTGTCGGTTGTTTCTCAATTTGCCGTTTACTATATATAGTACGTCGTTCCAAAAAAACAGGGCGAAGTTGGAAAGCGAAAGGAGAATTTGTACCTTGCCCGAAATATCGGAGCCGAGAAAAGCCAGGGCGATTCCGACCCATGCGATAAGCGCAAGCCATTTTATTTTCACCGGTATGACGAAAAACAACATCAACGTAAAATCCGGGTAAAGCCAGGCGAAAGCCAGAAAAAGGGAGGTATACATGTAGGTATTGGTCAGACGGCTTTGCGGAAAAATAAAAGCCAAGATAATGTTGGCTATGAAAGAGAGCAAAAGATATAAGAAATATTTGAAAGTTCCGAAGCGGCGTTCGAGTGTCGTGCCGTAGATATAAAAAATATAATAAACGAACGCTCCAAAAAGCACATCGGTCGTAATCGGTTTCAGAAGATAAGTCAACAGTCTCCACCACTGCCCGGCAAGCATTTTATCGCCCTCAAGGTAGAACATCGAAGTATAGTTGGGGTATGCCGCCAAGAAAAAAAATACCGCCAACTGGCCAAAAATAATGTATTTGGTAATGTCGCTTGGGATATAGCGTCCGAACTTCCTTTCCAAACGGTTTATGATTTCCATAATTGCTTATTAACGTTTAGATAATTTATTGTATCTTCTGCCGTTTTGAATTGCATTAGTTCGTTTCGGATATGTGCGGCATTCTCAATACCCGAAAAATATATTTTGTAGAATTTTTTCATCCGGTCGAAGTGGGCGTCGGGCCAGGTTTTGTGAAATAGCTCAAGGTGTTCGATAAGGATTTTTATCCGCTTCTCAAGAGAAATAGTGGCATAGTCGACATCTGGGTTGAAAATCCATAGATTTTGGAAAATCCCGCGGCCGATCATTATCCCATCGACACCGTATTGTTTCACCAAATCCATTCCTTGAGCGTAGCTTGTCACGTCACCGTTACCGATTATAAGCGTTTCCTTTTTCATGCTGTCGCGCAGTTTTACCGCTTTCCCGACTTCCTCCCAACGCGCCGGCACCTTCGACATCTCATCACGGGTGCGCGCATGGATCGATATGGCGACGACATTCGTTTCGAGAATGGTACCGATCCAATCTTCGGTTTGTACTTTATCGTAGCCGATGCGGGTTTTGACACTAACGGGGAAATCCCCAACCGCATCTTTTGTGGCTTTGATTATTTCGACCGCGAGTTTGGGTGTACGGATGAGGCCGGAGCAGAAGCCTTTGGAGATAATTTTTTTGTCGGGGCAACCCATATTTATATCCACTCCGTCATAACCCATTTCCTTCACCATCCGGGCTGCTTCACTATAGTGTGCGGGCGTGTTCCCCCAGATCTGAGCGATGATCGGTTTTTCTTCCGGGGTGTATACCAGTCTTCGCAGCACCTTATCTTTTCCTTTTGAAACCATGCCGTCGGCACTGGTAAATTCGGTAAAAAACAAGTCCGGCCGGCCGCATTTGAGCACGATCCGCCGGAAGACGGTATCGGTGACATCCTCCATCGGCGCAAGGATAAAGATCGGTTTGGTGAGCTCGTGCCAAATGTTCATAGATGGTTAATTATACTCAATCAGCCTGATATAATAGTATTAATCATATTTTACAGGCACTATACAATTTCCCACTATCCGCTTATGAAAACTTCCGAACTGATCGAACAAAAAATCACCCAAGGCCCCAAAAACCTCAAATCTATTTTAGGCAAACGTTTCAGTCCGCGCGTTTTCAGCGGCGAATCCGTATCCGAAGAAGATCTGTCCGCTCTCCTTGAGGCCGCCCGTTTCTCCCCCTCCTCAAGCAACCGCCAGCCTTGGTTTTACTATGTCGCCAAGCGCGACACTGAAGGGTTTAAGAAAGTTTTGTCTCTCCTCGACCCATCAAACCAGGATTGGGCCAAAAATGCGGGCGTGCTTATGGTCGGCTGTTCCGTAACCAAAGACGAAAAAGGAGAAAATAAATACGCCGAATACGATCTCGGCCAGGCCTCGCTGAGTATAGTTATCGAAGCTCTAAGTCGTGGCTTGTACGCCCGGCAAATGGGTGGCTTCGACAAGGAAAAAGCCCGTGCGGAGCTGAGTTTGCCGGCGGAGCAGAAGCCAATGGTCTGTATAGCGGTCGGGCATATCGGCGACTACGAAAAAGCAGATGAGGTGATTATGAAGAAGGAAGTATACCCGAGGCACCGGAAGGAAATAGTTTATAAACTTATCTAGTTAAGCCTATGGGACTTATAATTAATTTTGACTATAAATATGGTATTATATTGTTACTCTGTTCTACAAGTTACAACTTGAATAGAGAAAAAGGAGGTGGTGCATGCAAATTTTTTTGGATGTTCCCCTCGGTTGCAAATATGACTTCAGCTCATCCACTCGGGGGGGAGAATTATGAATAGTGGAAACCTAGTCATTGGTGCGACAGAATTTTGATTGCTTTATATTGAATTGAATTAAATATATCCCCTGTAGCTCAATCGGTAGAGCAGGAAGCTGTCGAAGGCAGCTCCCGAAGGAAACTTCGGGATGAATAATCGGGCAAATTGCGGGAACCCTAATCTCCTAAAAGAGTATGGCAATCCGCAGCCAA
>CAYMOO010000035.1:0-12082 GCA_964392185.1 uncultured Gammaproteobacteria bacterium | reverse complement strand
ACGGCCATCTGCAAAAACGACCCGGAAACAAGGTGTGCCATCCGGGTCCGGATTGCGGTGTAAAATCTGTCCGACCAATCGGGATGATTTTATGTTTAAAACTTTTGCGATCTGGCCATATGTGACAACTTTGCCTTTTGGTATAGAGCGTAAATAGGAATATATTTTTTCTTTGTATTTTTCCATACGTCTAATTTTGGTCATGCGAATTTCTCACTTTTTGCGACCCGAAAGATGACACTGTGGGTAGCACGATCAAAAAATAAAATTACCTTTAGCGTAAATCATCTTGCGGCTGCCGTCGTGCATCTCCGCCTCAACAGTACGGTCGTTGGTTGCGATAATGTCACAATGTTCCGGCGACTCGTTGAAACCCATCCTTTCCCATTCGGTCTCAGACACATTCTTGGCTTCACCGGCATAACAATCATGATACGATGTGCCTAATGCCAAATGAGTATTCCCCCATTTGCCGCCAAAATTCTCATCAAATAAAGTATCAGCCATGAATTTATCTATTTTAGAGAATCGCACATCTGTGAGAGAAAATTCTCCGATTTTATCAGCATTCTTTTGTGCCACCAATTCTTTGAGTAAATTTTCATTTTTACCGGCTTTTGCCTCGATAACTTTTCCGTTTTCGAAACGTAAACGTATATCTTTTACGATACTGCCATACCTATAAAGCGGCTGGTCGAAGTAGATAAATCCCTCCGTGCCCCGCCAGTCGGGAGAAGTGAAAAGTTCGAAGCTTGGTATATTGCGGCCACTGCCACCGACAAAGCGTCTCTTTTCCCCATAAAATATCTTAAGATCGGTATCCTGTGATTTTATGTATAAATTTCTGATCGGCAGACTATTCAAGCTCGTTTCTATTTTATGCAACTTTTCATAAACCGATTTCCAAACATTTATCGGATCGGCCGTATCGAGAAAACATGCTCTTATTATCTGCTCCCAATACTCTTGGGCCGATAGTCCGGCCTCATGAGCCATCCCTTCAGTACCATAAACGGCCAAAGTCCAGGTAAACTTCCCGGCATCTTCTTTTTCAAAAATCCATTTGCGGAATTTCCTTACCGACTCATTTGCCTTCATTATTTTCTGCGGTGGGACATCTTTTAGATGCATCGGATCTTTTTTGGATATGAGATAAATACGATGATCTATCGTGTCCGCAAGCGTATGGAAAAATTTTTCCGGAAAAAATCGCAGTTGGTCGTCGGATGCGCTCGAAAATAATATTTTCTGGAATTCATCCGCGCGCATATTCACCATCGGCAATCCACCCGCCTCAAGTATGGAACGGTAAACTTCGATTGCCAAAGGTAGAGCCGGTGAATCGAAATCAAGATAAACTATCTCATTCTTTTTTATACCGGTTCCGCCGCCGAGCGCAAAATCGACAAGTACGGAAGCGTAGCGTGATAAAATATTTTTTTCGGGCGTATAAGGTGTGTGGGTAGACATTTTAGTAATGACTGACTATCTTTGCGGCAATTTTTGAATATTCTTCTTTGGTAAAACTCAAGGTTTTATGCGGCAGCATTTCCGACTCCGGTGTGTCGGCCGACATTTTTTCGTAGCGCGGCAATATATGGATGTGGGCGTGAGGAACCGACCCGTAAGTAAAATAGCTTACCCACTCCGGCTTAAGCGCACGTCGGATCGCCTTGGTCGCCATGAGTGCCGCTTCCCAATATGCGCCAAATTCCGGCACATCGTATACCCACCGATAATGTTTTTTTGGTATTATTAGCGTGTGGCCTTTCACTTTTGGAAAGACATCGAGAAAGCCAAGAAAAAGATCATTTTCAAATACCTTGTAGGAATTTATGGAACCGCCAGCAATATTACAAAATATACAGTCAACCATAACTGCCACAATCATAACAGAATACCAGTTGCTTGACAACGCCATAGAAACAGTAGTATGATAGTGTATGAAAATTAATATTTTATTTAACTATGATGAAAAATGAAATAAAAGCTCCCGTAGATGTTCCTGCCCAAATGCGTCCAACTTATATAGAAAATTACCGCAATATTACTCGCGATAGTGGTCGGCTAATGCTTTTTGCCGGTGACCAAAAAATCGAACACCTCAATGAAGACTATTACGGTGAAGGCATTTCTCCCGACGATAACGACCCGATCCATCTTTTCAACATCGCCTCAAAGTCCAAGATTGGTGTTTTCGCTTCGCAATTGGGCTTGATTGCCAAATATGGCGGTGATTTTCCCGAAGTCCCATATCTAATAAAAATCAACTCCAAATCCAACTGTGTGAAAACAACGCAGCGCGATCCCCAGAGCCCAACGCTCTGGCCAATATCGAAAGTTGCCGAATTCAAAAAAAATAGCGGCCTGAATATTTTAGGAATAGGATTCACTATATACGTGGGTTCCGAATTCGAAGGCGAAATGTTCCGCGATGCCGCAGCCGCTATCTACGAAGCACATCAGCACGGATTAATTAGCGTAATATGGTGCTATCCACGCGGAAAAGCCGTCACCAACGAAAAAGATCCGAAGGTAGTCGCGGGTGCAGCCGGAATAGCCGCATGTCTGGGAGCCGATTTCGTCAAGGTCAATGCCCCCAAGCAAGAAGGAATGGATCAGAATGAAGCATTGAAGCAGGCTGTGCTTGCCGCCGGTCGGACAAAGGTAGTTTGCGCCGGAGGCTCGAGTACCGATGTGAAAAAATTCTTGGAAGGTCTGCACAACCAGATACACAAGGCAGGCACTATGGGCAACGCCACCGGAAGAAATATTCATCAAAAGCCTTTAGCCGAAGCTGTCCGCTTCACCAACGCAATCTATGCGGTAACCGTGGAAGATGCCTCGGTTGAAGAAGCGATGAAGATATACGAAGGATAATATGTTCAAAAAAGTCACCACACTAACCGACTTTATCCTCGAGGAAGAGCGACAGATCCCGGGTGCAACGGGGAATCTTACATTGCTTCTGACTCATATCGAAAATGCCGCCAAACATATCGCCAGTCATATTAAAAAAACAGGCCTAGTCGATATAATGGGCCACGCTGGGACAAAAAACATCTATGATGAAGAGGTGCAAAAGCTCGATGTTTACAGCAACGAACTTCTCAAAGAAACTCTCATGTCTTCCGGCCAAATTGCAGCATTCGCCTCGGAGGAAGAAGAAGAGTTAATCAAACCCCCCAAGCATAAAGGGGACTACATAGTATATTTCGACCCTCTCGATGGCTCCTCCAACATAGACGTAAACGTTAACATTGGGACAATATTCTCCATCTATAAAAATAATGGCAATCACCTCCAACCGGGTAATCAACAAATTGCGGCCGGATACATACTCTATGGCTCGAGTGTCATGTTTGTCTACTCTGCCGGAAACGGTGTGAACGGCTTCACTCTGGACCCGGCGATCGGAAGCTTTCTACTCTCGCACCCAAATATAAAAACTCCCGAAAAAGGCAGCATTTATTCTATAAACGAAGGTTATGAATCGTTTTTTGAAGAATCGACGGTAAAATATCTCAATTCGATAAAATCGGGTGAAAAACCCTATAAACTTCGGTATATTGGATCATTAGTGGCCGACATCCACCGCACCTTTATCAAGGGGGGAATTTTTCTATATCCGAGCGATAAAAAAAATAAAAATGGAAAACTGCGGTTGATGTTTGAAGTAAATCCAATGTCGTTTCTTATGGCACAATCGGGGGGCATGGCGGTATCGATAAAAAAAGATCCGCTTTCACTGGCTCCCTCAGGCATCCATGACAGAGTTTCTATCGTTCTTGGAAGCCGGTTAGAAGTAGAAAAATATCTCAAATTTTTATGATCTCCACCATCGTTTCGGACTTTTCTAGAGTGTTGCTTTTTCCGAAAAATAGAGAATACGTTGGAAGTCTTAACAATTTGCACGATGAACTTACACAAACTTTGGGCAACTACGACTTTTTTTCATACTTCGAACTAAATAAAGAATTATTGGAAATTTACCGCAATCTTAAAAATAAATACACCATAAATATCCTTACAACCGACAAAATTCAGGATGTTCCAGAAGTAAAAAGACTTATAGAACCTGTTTTCGACAATATATACTCGGCAAAGAACTTCTCTCTTAAAAAAAACGACAAACAACTATATATCGAGGTGGCCGAACTACTCGGCCAACCGACTAATAATATCATTCTGATAGACGATACAGCGGCCAATCTGAACGCAGCCAAGTCCGCGGGAATGACCGTATTTCATTTTCACAATAATACGACCCTCATGAAAGAACTAGCACCTTTTATTAATTCATAAAAATATATGAAAAGACTGAAAGTAGGACTGAATGGTTTCGGACGCATCGGGCGAGCTTTTACAAGAATCGCGATCGAGCGTAATAGCTTCGATCTTGTCGCTATAAATACAAGAAAATCAACGAATGAAATGATGGCTTATTTTTTGCAATACGACTCCGTTTATCGCAGATATGGGAAAAAAGTGTCTGCCGAAAGTGACGGTTTGAGAATCGGTGAAGTTAAAGTGGCAACGACTCTCTCGGACACACCCGAAAACTCTCAATGGGACAAATTCGGCGTCGATGTTGTTGTTGATGCGACCGGGGCTTTCGTAAAATACGAGGATCTCAAAAAACACATCCGTGGGTCGGTAAAAAAAGTTATCCTCACCGCCCCCTCAAAAGACGACACCACTCCACATGTATTGCTTGGAGTAAACGATAAAACTTTCGATTTCAAAAACAGCGATGTCATCTCCAACTGCTCCTGCACCACCAATTCAGCATCGCCCATATTCAAAGTCCTCCAGGACAACCTGAAAGTTATCAGCGGCATGCTAACAACTATTCACGCCGTCACACTTACTCAGGCAATGCTCGACGACATGGCCAAAACCCCCGACCGTGGCCGTTCGGCAATGCTCAATATCGTTCCCTCAACCTCCGGCGCCGCAAAAGCAGTAGTCAAGACAATCCCGGAGCTCAAGGATAAAATTTCCGTCGGCTCCGTGCGCGTACCCGTTCCGACCGGATCATTTTCCGATGTTAGCGTGATCGTAGAAAAACAGACAACAAAAGAAGAGGTGGACGAAATGTTCAAAAAAGCCGCCGAAGGTGAGATGAAAGGCGTGCTCGAGTACAATACCGATCTTATAGTCTCATCCGACATTATAGGTAATACTCATTCATGTATATACGACGCCAACTACACCAAAGTCGTCAACGGCAACATGGTAAAAATCATGGGTTGGTATGACAATGAGTGGGGTTATTCAACAAGATTGGTAGACTTGGTCGACAAATTGGCGGAAGTAATATAATCGCCAAAAACGTCCATTAATAATTCCCAATGATTTATGTCGAAAATTACATATATAGATGAAGCCGGTATTCAAAATAAAAGAGTTATCATGCGTGTTGATTTCAATGTATCGTTGAACCCCAACCATACGATAGCCGACGACGCCCGTATCCGCCAGGCAATCCCGACGATACAAAAACTTCTGAAAGACAATAACCGTCTCATCGTGATGTCTCATTTGGGAAGACCTAAAGGCCGTGAAGATAAATATTCCCTAAAAGTAGTCGTCGATAAACTCCAAGAATATCTTCCGGATTTTACCGTAAACCTAATAAGCGATTTTCTTAGCGAAAATCCGGCAACTTTTGCCAACCAAACGAATAAACAGATATTTATGCTCGAGAATATCAGATTCTACAACGAAGAAAAACAGGACGATGCCGCCTTCGCAAAAAAACTGGCCGATCTTGCAGATGTGTATGTGAATGATGCATTCGGTGTTTCACACCGGGCCGATGCCTCGGTCGTTGGCATTCCGCAATACATACCATCCTACGGCGGACTGCTGCTTAAAAAAGAGATAGAAATGATCGGTAAAGCCATCGAAAAACCGCAGAAACCCTTCGTTGCCATCCTCGGCGGAGCAAAAATTTCCACCAAAATTGCGCTTATCGGAAAACTTATGGAAATTGCCGATCAGCTGCTGATAGGTGGGGGCATGGCTAATACTTTCCTTAGGGCACAAGGGTACGAGATTGGCAAAAGCTTCAACGAATACGAACAGGAAGAAAGCGCCAGAAGAATACTATTTGCAGCTGCCCAAAAACACACCTCCATCGTGCTCCCCTCAGATGTAGTGGTCGGCGACCCCAACAAAAGCATGGATGGAGGTATGATCAAGAAAATTACCGAAGTAGCCAAAGAAGATCAAATTCTCGATATCGGACCGGAGAGTCAGGCGAAATTCGGCTCGGTCATAAGTAAAGGTAAAACCATTATTTGGAACGGCCCGGTAGGTCTATTCGAAAACCCGGCATTCCGACGCGGGACGGACTTTATCTATTACGCCATCACTCAGAATCCGGAAGCGGTTTCGATAGTCGGCGGCGGCGACACATTGGCAGCGATATCGAAAAAAGAGTATCTGGAAAAAATTACTCATATTTCAACAGGCGGCGGAGCAATGCTTGAGTTTATTGAACAAGGTACACTCCCGGGTATTGAAGCGCTTAAAAAATAAATATAAAAAGTCGCCAAATTATTTCGATGGGAGGTGATTTATGTCATTGCTCAACTCTCAGTGATACATCTGGTATAATTTAACATAATTCGCATACCTAACCTTTTAATCCTACTCTACTGATAAATATAGAACATTAATTACCAGTAGTTATTTATTACGATTTCATGGTGATGAAGTCGTAATATATACCAACTGTGGTATAAAATTCGAGATTCGATAAGGAGGTAGTATGATAGTCGAGCGCGTTGTGGGCGATGTATTCAACACAGAGTTGAAGGTTATCGCCTTTGCAGTTAACACCGATGGAAACAACAATACTGGTTTCGCCGGTCAAGTAAGCGAGCGTTTTTGGCCCGAACTAGAGCATACGGGCGGAAATCGTTTGGGTGACGTGCTGAGGTTGGAAAAAAGTGGGAAGACTTTTTACGCCCTGGTATGTCATGAAATTGCATTGGGAGGTTGGCTAGAAACACCAACCGTAGTAAGGCAGTGCCTAAACTCGATACCAGGCGATGAAGATATCGCCCTGGTACTGATGGGGACTGGCTTTATAGGGCAGATGTTGGGTGCGGATGTAGACGCGATTTTGAATGCAATCGACGCATCAGATAAACGCGTTCACGTTTACACTCTATAACAAATTAAGCTCTCCCCCTTCGAATATTGCTGGTAATATTCTTCGCGGGGAGGGCTTAAAAAATCTTCTGACTACTTAACTACCACCGTCTTCACATTCGTAAACTCCTTTATACCGTATTCTCCAAGCTCGCGCCCGTAGCCGGATTTTTTCACTCCACCAAAAGGCAATCTGGGATCAGATTTGACAATATCGTTTATGAATACACAACCGGATTGAATTCTCTCTGCATATTCTTCGGCTTTTCTCACTTTTCTCGTCCAAATACTCGCTCCTAGTCCAAACCGGGTATCGTTGGCCACATCGATAGCCTCATCGACATTTTTTACCTCTATAATACTCGCAACCGGCCCGAACAACTCCTCATCATAGGCCGGCATACCTTTGTGGACATTCGTCAAAACCGTTGGCTGGTAATAATATCCGCTGCCCTCAACCGGCCTGCCGCCGAGTACGATTTGCGCACCGAGCTCGACCGAACGGGCAACCTGCTGATCGAGCACATCCACCAAATCGCGTCTGGCAAGCGGCCCAACACCGACAGTCTCATCCATCGGATCGCCGGTTTTAAGCGACTTCATCGCATCGACGAATTTTTCCGTAAATTTTCTTAAGACTTTTTTCACAACTATAAATCTTTTCGCGGAGATACAAGTCTGTCCTGTATTTATAGTTCTAGAAGCACACGCCATCGCAGCCGCCTTCTCTATGTCGGCATCCTGAAGAACAATAAACGGATCAGAGCCACCCAGCTCAAGTACGGTTTTCTTAATGTGTTTTCCGGCATTCTCCGCCACCCGCCTACCCGCCTCTTCGCTGCCGGTAAGAGTAACTGCCGCAATTCTTTCGTCGGAAACGACACTATCGACCGACCCACCCTCAACGAGCATTGTTGAGAATATTTTCTCCTCGATAAGAGGACTACTCATTATCTCCTCAATCATAAGAGCGCATTGGGGGACGTTGGAAGCGTGTTTCAGTATCATTACATTGCCTGCCATGATCGCCGGTGCCGCTGCCCGAAATACCTGCCAAAAAGGGAAATTCCACGGCATGACCGCAAGAATCACTCCCAGCGGATCGAACCTTACATAACTTTTTCGCGACTCGGTTTTTATTCTATCGGGTTTCAAAAGTTTTGCCGCGTTTTCCGCGTAATAATCACACACCCAAGCACTTTTTTCGATTTCCGCCAGAGACTGTGAGATCGGCTTGCCCATTTCCCTCGTTATCATTTCGGCACATTCTCGCGACTGTTTTCTTAGCTTCTGTGACACCGCTTTCAGATAAACTTTGCGCTTGGCAATAGGAGTTGCCCTCCAAGTATGGGAAGCATGTGAAATTTTTACCAAAATACGTTCGACTTCCTGTGGATTGAGTGGAACAAAAGACCTCTCAAGCGTGCCACTTGCCGGATTGATCGTAGTTATGGGCATAGTATTTTATGAATCATTTAATAATACCGCTAAGATCATTTTTTAAATAATGACTTAACTGGGTATTTACCGATGGATCGATATGAGCGACAACCACGCTAAGCTCACCGCTTTTTATCGCCGCGCCAAGATCGCGCTCAAGTTCACTTTTATTTTTTGGGTGATAACCACGGATACCGAAACTTTCCGCATACGCAACGAAATCAGGATTGCTTATTTTAGTTCCGAACTGTTTATTAACACTCATTTGCTGCTTCCAAGTTATCAGTCCATAATTATCGTCGGACAATAGTAAAATCGTGAAATTGGCGCCAATTCTTTTGGCTGTTTCGAGCTCCTGTGAATTCATCAGAAAACCACCGTCGCCGCTTATGGCCACCACATGACGATCGGGATGGGCGAGCTTGGCGGCCACCCCCCCAGGCACGGCTATACCCATGGAGGCGAATCCGTTCGAGATTATACATGTTCCCGGTGTATAAACCGGAAAATTACGTCCTATCCAAACTTTATGCGCTCCGACATCGGAAATGACTATATCGTCATCTTTGAGTAAATTACGCAATGTCCTTAATGCTCCCGGCACGGTAATCGGCTCATTATCCTTTAACTCATAAGAAGCATGCTGCTCCAAAATCGCTTTTCTTATCGGCCGGTACCAGTCGGGGTTGAATCGCAGGGCGTGGGTTTCTATCTGTTTGTTGAGCTCCCAAAGTGTTGCCGAAATATCGGCTACGATCTCGACGTCGGGGTAATAATACTCATACACCTCCGATTCGGTAAAATCTATATGTATCACTTTTTTATCTTTTTTCGGATTCATCATCTGCAATGTCTTTGGGTAAAGTTCTGCAATATCGAATCCGACGCTTATTATAAGATCGGCTTGCTCGAAAGCATAAATCTGAAAATCTTTAGATTGTACTCCAACCGACATAAGCGAGCGTTCATCGGCGTCGGAAATAGCGCCTTTGCCCATGAAAGTAGATATGACGGGTATGTCTGTTTTACCGACAAGAAGACGCAAATGCTTTGAAGCCAGTTTACGGATCGCACCGTTTCCAGCCAAAATAATAGGGCGCTTCGATTTTGAGAGCAGTTCAACCGCACGAGCAATCGCTTTATAATCCGGTGAGGCTCGGCGCACAGCAATGGGATGTAAGGGTCGTACTTCTGTCTGCGATCCTGCGATGTCTTCCGGAATTTCTATATGCGTCACACCCGGTTTCTCAATCTGCGACAATTTGAAAGATTTACGTACGACTTCGGGGATTATTTCGTTGTCATGCACAGAAAAATTCCATTTGACGATGGGACGGAACATATTGGGGATATCGATATACTGATGGCTTTCTTTATGCAATCTTTTCGTGTCCCCTTGGCCGGTAATGGCGACTACCGGACTTTTGTCCATATGGGCATCAGCCAAGCCTGTAATCAGATTTGTTGCACCCGGTCCAAGTGTAGCCAAACACACACCCGCCTTTCCTGTAAGCCTGCCCCACACATCCGCCATGAAAGCAGCCGCCTGCTCATGACGTGTTATGATCACTTCTATTTTCGATTGTTGGAGCGAAAACAATAAATCTTCTATTTCTTCGCCGGGGAGGGCAAACACATACCTTACCCCTTCGGCTTCAAGGCAGCGAACCAAGAGATCGGAGGTTTTCATTGTGATGAATTTTACTATTTTTTTCTGACGATCTCAATTACAGTATCGACCGGCTTGGGTGAATTGATTATCGTCAGACCTTTTTTATCTATAGGCGGCAAGTGCTCATATCCCACCGCCGTTTCATGATCGACCCAATATACATCCAGATCCAAATGCGTGTTTTGGTTCCAAAAGCTCTGATTGGCCTTCGTGTCGAAGTTGAATATCATGCCGTCGGCGCCTTTGAGCTCTTTTGCATACATTAAGCCCTTCATTCGTTTGGTATTGGTATCGGCAACGAGGAGGCGATATGATTTGCCGTTGAGAGAGTACTTAATAAGCTTATAATCTTTCCATTCCGGACCAAGCTTCTGCAATATCCCCGAAAAAAATAAGATGTCCAGGATAACAATAACAGCTAATACTATGATAACTGCTATTATTTTTATCATTAACTAATGATACACTACACTTTATGTATTTGTTGACTCTGGCTCTTAGCTTTGCGGCTTTTATCGCCAAGGGCGCGGTGGTCCTCGATTCGGATTTGGGGTGGCATTTAAGACTAGGTGCAATCATCATGAAATCCGGAATTCCACACACCGATCCCCTATCTTATTCCATGCCGAGCTACCCCTTCGTCGATCACGAATGGCTGTCGAATGTAATTCTGGCACGAACTTATCCTCTTGTCGGCCTTACCGGCTTAGCTGTCATATGGGCGATAATGACGATTATAGCCGTAAACATACAGATCCCAAAAAAATATCGACAAATATCTCTTTTACCTTTGCTCCTCATTTTTGGGGCCTTATTTCCTTTCGAAGGTGTGCGTACGCAGGTGATTTCTTGGCTGTTTTTCTCTATTTTTGTTTTCTATCTTAGAAAATTACAAAGCAGGCATTTCTTGCTTATTCCACTCATGTTGCTTTGGGTCAATCTTCACGGCTCATTTCCCCTCGGAATAGTCTTGTTCTTTGTTTATGTGTGTGTAAAAACGATCAAACATAAATTACGTTTCTCAGACATCGTTATTTTTGTCTCGCTAATCGCCGTAACATTCATCAACCCATACGGATACAGGATTTGGTGGGAAGTCTGGATGCAGATGAGCGACACCGGCCTCAGATGGTCGATCATCGAATGGATGCCGGCTTTCTTTTTTATCAATCTTCCGCTCTGGATGTATCTTGTAGTTTCAACAACGCTGATTTATAGATACCGGAAAAAATACGATCTGTTCGACCTATCATCTTATATTTTGTTTATGCTTGCTTTTATATCATCCTACCGGCACGCTCCCTTATGGATGATTCTTACTCTTCTGCCAACTCTCAGAGCGATCGAGTCTTTTACAGAAGAGGTGAGTGGTTACAAATACGGAAAAGAACGACTGGCTGTTTTTATGCGAATCCTGCTGGTCGTTGCGATAGCCGCCTGCTTACTGCATCTTTCCCTCTTCATTAAAGACGATCTTCCCGGCGCTGGCGAAAAACGCTATCCGGCAAAAGCCATCCGCTTCATAAGACGTTTGAACCCACAAGGAGAAATAATCAGCATTTACGAATGGGGCGGATACCTCAACTGGCGGCTGCCCGAAAAAAAAGTATTTATAGACGGACGCATGCCTAGTTGGCGGTGGAAATCTCCCGAACCCAACGAAAGCGACAATGCTTTTCACGATTATCGGGAAGCCTTATATGGAGATCCTAAAAATTTCGAAAAAATACGTAAAAAATTCGGCATAAAACTGGTTTTGGTTCCGCGCTCCAAAAAAACCGCCCAAAGTAACCTCGATCTCAAATT
>CAYMOO010000034.1:0-12092 GCA_964392185.1 uncultured Gammaproteobacteria bacterium | reverse complement strand
GTGGTCTTAAATTTATACCCTTCGCGAAATAAGTTGCTACGGGTATAACCGTCCGTAAGCTCTGTTTGCAAAAAAATCGCAAACAGAACAACGTTCGGTATAGATGTAGTTCATAGGGAGACGATCCCGGGGTAAGTTCCCGCATATTTAAGCTCATTTGTTACTTTTCTGCATGAGAAAAGTTCGAATCTTAAATTTGCCAGGGCTTACACCGGTATTACTCCCTACGAATAGCGGTTTTTCAAAGTACAGTGTGTATATTTTACATATTATAAGACAAAAAATCAATGTATATACACCTCTTTAGTTATGTTGCTTTTTCGCCTTCTAAGGCTCATCAGTCCTGGCACACACCAGGAGAAAGCAGGCGATATCCGTAGATATCGCCTTTACTGCAAGAATCAAATTAAGGCAACAGGAAAACTGTCAACCCAACTTCCTGTTTGTCGAGGAAGTCCAAAAATTGTCTAACCTCTTTAGCCGGCCGATTCATATCGGTAAGCGCGAATTCGACCAAAGCCATGGCGTACCAACTCATTAACTGGAAATAACCGTTATTCGATTTTCCCAGCGCCATAAGCTCTGTGGCTTTTTCGAGCATTCCGTAGCTCAAAAGGTCATAGACGGCTTTTAGCAACCCCATACATCCATGCTCTGGGTTGTCCAGTGTCCTTTGATACAGCGCTTCCACTGTCCAGCCCTTGATTTTTTCCGGATCATCACCCTCACGGAAAAAGATGCCTTCACTTTGCATGTGAAACTCCTTTTTAGATATCTTGAACGTGGTCTTGCAAAGGCAAATCGTATACAGCATCTGTATTTATTTACCTTTCCGACCCAGATAGATAGTATAACAATTCATCGATATTTAAGCAACCTATAGTATTGTTAGATCGTAAAATAACTTGAATGATTTTTCATTAGCCTGCGACTATATCAGTACTATGTCAGAATTGCGCGATGCAAAAAGCCGCAAAGCAAGAACCGCTTTTATCGAAGAAGAAGTTGGTACTGGTTTGGCGTCGGTCGTGAACGCTTTCTTAGACGATGAAAAAGACGTACACTGCGAAAATCTTATCGGAGCGGTCACGATTCCTTTAGGTGTTGCCGGTCCGCTGAAGTTTGCCGACAAACCCAACGAATCCGCGCATTATATTCCGCTTGCCACCACGGAAGGGGCACTTGTCGCCTCGGTCAATCGTGGCTGTCTCGCCATCGCCGAATCGGGAGGCGTGAACGTCGAAGTCTCTCGTGTCGGCACAACCCGCGGGCCCGTTTTCCGGGTAGAGAATATCGCGCAAGGGCGGGAGCTTGAGCAGTGGATCCGCGAGCACGAACCGCTTCTCAAAGAACATGCAGAGTCGACCTCACACCATCTTCACTATATAAAATCCGATATCAGACGGGCGGGAGAATATGTTTTCCTGAGAATTTATTTTGACACCGAGCAGGCAATGGGTATGAATATGGTCACAATCGCCACTCAAAGACTGGTCGAGCTTATCGAACATGAGACAGGGATAAGATGTTTGTCGGTTGCCGGGAATTTCGATATCGACAAAAAGCCCGCCTGGCTCAACTTTCTCAACAACCGCGGCTTTACGGTCGCGGCCGATGTCGTCCTTAAAAAAACCGTCGTCGAGCAAGTCCTGAAAACATCCCCACGCGATATTTTTGAAGTCTGGCTGGGCAAATGTATGGTTGGTTCGGCCATGAGCGGAGCACTTGGATTCAACGCCCATTTCGCCAATATCGTCGCCGCTTTTTTTGCCGCGACGGGCCAAGATCTCGCACATGTCGTCGAGGGAAGCCACGGAATGTCTACTTTCCGTATTTCAAGAAACGGCGATCTGTATATGTCTATATACTTGCCGGCGGTTATGATCGCGGCAGTTGGTGGCGGGACGAAGCTGAAAACACAAAAAGAAGCCATTGGTATAACTGGAGCAAGCCAAGTGGAAGATCTCGCCCGGATTCTCGGGGGCGCGGTTCTTGCGGGTGAGCTTTCCCTTATGGCGTCATTGGCCGAGCACTCACTTGCGAAAGTTCATAAAAAATTAGGGAGATAAATATGACAGGCATAGTTTCATACGGTTTTTATATTCCCCGTTTTCGCGTAAAAGTCAGCGAAATCGCATCAATCTGGAAGAAAAAACCGGAAGACATCGAAGCGGCACTTAATATCAAAGAAAAAGCTGTCGGCGGCCCCGACGAAGACGCACTCACCATGGCGTACGAATCGGCCTCGATGGCAGTTTCAAGCGGTATAAACCCGGCAAAAATCGGCGCGGTTTTTGTCGGCTCCGAATCGCACCCTTATGCCGTCAACCCCACCTCAACCATCCTCGCCGAATTTTTGGGCATTCCCAATACTTACCTGGCATTCGATACCCAGTTTGCCTGCAAAGCGGCAACCGGCGACATGATTGCCGGCGTCTCACTCGTCAAATCGGGCTATACCGATTACGCCCTCATCACGGCAGCCGACAAAGCCACGGGCCGGCCACACGACCCTCTGGAGTACACGGCCGCTTCCGGTTCGGCATCATTTATCTTGGGCAATAAAAATGTTATTTTGGAAGTGGTCGACTGTGCTTCGTATTCTTCCGACACCCCGGATTTTTGGCGACGTGACGGCATGCGCTACCCCTCACACGGCGGGCGCTTCACGGGCACACCGGCGTATTTCCACCATGTCCGCTCCGCCTCGGAGCTACTTCTCAAACGCAACAAAATGTCGGCCCAGGATTTCGATTATGGAGTTTTCCATATGCCAAACGGCAAATTTCCTTTGCAGGCCGCCGCTTCGCTCGGGTTTACCAAGGAGCAAGTCTTGCCGTCGCTTTCCGTTACGCGCCTCGGCAACTCCTATACCGCCTCGGCGCTTACCGGCCTGGTACAAATTCTCGATACCGTCAAAGCAGGCGACCGGATATTTTTCGCATCTTACGGCTCCGGCGCCGGCTCCGACGTTTTTATTTTCCAGGTGACCAAACATCTTGAGTCGGTACGGAAAAACTTTAAGTCGGTTTACGCGGATCCGATATATATCGACTATTCGACCTATTTAAAATTTATGGGAGTTATATAGTTGAATAAAATGTATGACATCTTAATTATTTAGTATGAACTCAATAATTGGATACTACACCACCAAATTCGGCGAGCTTTGGGATAAATCACTCTACGATCTGGTCGAGGAGGCAATAAAAGGCGCCTTGGCGGATTCCGGACTGGAAGTTTCCCAGATCGATGCCGTTTTTTTCGCCAACATGATGGGCGGCATTCTCGAAAACAACTTGCACGCCACCGCGAAAATTGCCCAAATCATGGGGGTCAATGTTCCGGTTTTCCGTGTCGAGGCAGCCTGCGCCTCGGGCGGTTCCGCTTTCCACTTGGCAAATAATTATTTATCTTCCCGCAACAAAACCGTTCTTGTTGTCGGCGCCGAAAAGCAAAACGATGTTTCTCCCGATCAGGTCACAGCCGCCCTAGCCGCGGCCGCCTCAGGCGAAGAGCAGGAAGCAGGGCTGACTTTCCCCGGACTGTATGGGATGATGGCGAATTTTTATCTCGACAAATACGGTTATACGGAAAAAAATATGGCCTATATTCCAGTAAAAAATCACTTCCACGGCAGTCTCAACGAAAAGGCACAGTTCCGCAAAAAAATTACCGTCGAGCAGGTACTGAAAAGCCCTTATGTCGCCAACCCGATAAAAGTACTCGACAGCTCGCCGATCTCCGACGGTGCGGCCGCTCTTGTCCTTACAAACGATGCTTCTCTTATTAAAAAAACAAAAAATGTTGCCTCGGTCGTCGCTTGCGAACTGGCAACCGACACGATAAGCCTAGCCGGGCGCGAAAGTCTGGATTCGCTCAAGGCTACGGTGATCGCCGCCAAAAAAGCATACAAAGAGTCGAAAGTCAGCAGCACCGATATCGATGTCGCCGAACTGCACGACTGTTTTTCGATCGCCGAAATACTGGCGATGGAAGATCTGGGTTTTTGGAAAAAGGGCCGCGGTGGGGCAGAGGCGACTGAGAACAAAACCCAGCTTGGGTCGGGTGGGAGGCTGGTCGTCAATCCGTCGGGAGGTCTGAAGGCCGCCGGGCACCCGGTCGGGGCGACGGGAATAAAGCAAATCGGTGAGTTGTATTTGCAGCTCAACGGCAAAGCCGGACAAAGACAAGTCAAGAATACCCGGTATGGATTGGCTCAAAACGTGGGCGGTTCCGGCGGCACAGCGGTAGTTACAATATTAGGAATATAATCTAAACAATATGATCAGTCCGGTAAAAATTTGGCGAAGACAAAAAGAGATCAGACAACTCCTCGGCAAAAAAGGTACTATCCTTACCTGGACAAATATCGTCGTTGCCGCAGAGGAGTTCAAATCGTACGCACCTTTTGGCGTGGCTCTGGTCAAGCTCGAAGACGGCAGCCGGATATTTGGACCGGTAGTTGATGCCAAGCCGGAGCAGATCAAGATCGGCCGCCGTGTGATGGTTACCCTGCGCAAAGTCCGCAAAAGCGACGCCGAGGGCGTAATCGCCTACGGATTAAAATTGAAATTTATCTGATGAAAATCAGTTATTCCGCCCCCGCCAAAGTGATTCTCTCCGGTGAGCATGGTGTGGTTTACGGAAAACCGGCGCTTGCCTCCGCCATAAATCTACGACTCACTTGTACTATAGAAGGCACGGCAACCATTAAAGACAAAAACATCCGGTTTGTCACCGACCAGGTAAAGAGCTATATAAGAAGAAATCATAATTTTCCCGATAAGCCCGATCCAAAAGTAGTCGTCAAATCGGAAATTCCAAGCGGTCGCGGCCTTGGTTCATCGGCCGCTTATTCGGTTGCGGTTGCTGCGGCAGTCTACGAATACTATACCGGTCAAGCAGCCGACAAGTCGATTGTCAACGACATCGCCTATCGTATCGAAAAAAAATTTCATACGAATCCGTCTGGTGTAGATGTGAGTGCTTCTTGCCATGGCGGTCTCATATATTACCGCAAAGAGTTCGAATTCCTCAAAACGATATCGGCACTCAACATTAAGATTCCCAAAAAAATCGAGGATGGTTTATTCCTTATCGATTCGGGCAAGCCAAAAGAGTCGACAGCCAAGATGGTGCAAATGGTGGGAAAAAAGTATAACGGGAGCCCCGATGCATACCGGTCATATTTTGAGAATATGGAACGGATCACCAAACGGATGGTTGTTGCTTTAGTGAAAGAAGATTCCCTTCTCTTCGTCGACTCCATAAAAGAAAGTCAGAAGATTTTATCTAAAATTGGAGTGGTGTCTGAGAAAGCACAAAATATCTTAAAAAAGTTAACACCATACGGAGCGGGAAAAATTACCGGCGCTGGTGGATCGCAAGACGGTTCGGGATACATTTTGTTTTTTACCGCTGAGCCAAAAGAATTGTCGGTTTATTTGTCGGACAAAAATATTCGCTACATCAAATTTTCTTCCGATTATCGGGGTTTACTGCGTTAATATATGCGGCTTTATGTATAAATCCGTAAACTTTCCCATAGTCACCCCAAGAAAATACATAATCACCGTTTTCCCTTAAGAATTCCGGCTTAAGATTTTCGTATTTGCTTATCAGATCGCGAAATTGTTCTTCCGAATAATAAACGATAACGTCTCCATCCCCGTGTATTTTATGATCCATAGGTATATTTACGGAAAAAAGAGAGATACTATGTTTATATTTTTTTCCCCTATAGTCGGCGTCGATATCCAGTTGCGCTACGGGTTGCAGGTCATTTTTGGTTATTTCCACTCCCACCTCTTCCTTCATCTCACGCACCGCCGCCGTCTGCGGATCTTCGTTTTTTTCCACACCCCCTCCGAGCAAGCGGGCGATTCCCTCAGGGTAGTAATTGCCCGTTTCAAGTACAAATTCTCCCTTCGAATTCCTCATCACGATAAGCACTGTCCGGTCGCGGTATCTTAGATTGTCAAAAGGCTCCGCCGACAACCGCAACGGAAGATGATATTTTTGCATTATACAAGTATATCAGAAGGTTGTGCTGGGGCGCAGAGCAGGTCTGTATTATTAAGGGCCGTATTTGGGAAGTGAGAATACCAGGCTGCCGTTTACGACTTTTATCAGTCCGAGTATATTGCCGGCAACGAGAGCAAAAATTCCGAATGAGAGCATGAGGAAGATAATACCGATAATAGCATAAGTGATTTTTCTTTGCGCCGCCATGATTTTTTCTTTTTCTCCGCCCGAGGTGATCCAGTCGAAACCACCCCACATAAGATATATGAGACAAGTCAGAGCGCCGCCCGTCAGAACAACTCGAGTAACTAGAGTTAAGAAAGAACCCGTTTGTTGTACGGGGTCGCCGTTGAAGGCATTTGGATTTGCCGGAGGCTCGACACAGCCGAAAGGGCTATTCGGGTCACAGACGGCCATGACAGACCTGATAAAAAAATCCATCATATTAAAATCCAAGCGGTTTTAGTTCGCTCTCGATATTGAGCATCCAGCCGATGAGTCTGACGGCCAGATAACTGATAAGTACGATAACCAATCCCAGTATGGCAAAACTGAAAGTTTTTTTGGCCGAAGAAACTTTGTCGGCTGAGCCTTCGGCGGTCATCAGGGTAAAAGCGCCGCGTATAAGCATAGCCAGAAAAAGCACTGCGCCACCTGTTATCAGCATTGGGGAGAGGATATTGGTGATTGAAGCGATGCTTGTATATTTGGCAACGGGGTTGAGGTTGGGGTCGGCGATATTTACAACGGCGTATACCATAAGATCAGTGTAGAGCAAATGATTTTCCCTGTCAAGGAGACTATAGTTTTTACATGATACCAAAACATGTCGCGATTATCCCCGACGGCAACCGTCGTTGGGCAAAAAAACGCAATTTGCCCGTCTTCATGGGTCATAAAGAAGGCTCCGACAAGGTCCTGCCCCGGCTTATAAGGTCGGCGAAAGCCCTCGGGATCGAGTATTTTACCTTCTGGACCACCTCAACCGAAAATCTCACCAAACGCCCGCCGCAGGAGGTGAAGTATTTATTTCTTCTCATGCGTGAATTTCTTAAATCGAAAGTAAATGAGCTGCACAAAGAAGGCGCCCGTATAAAAGCTATTGGCAATCTGGAAGCCTTGCCCGAAGATATAAGAAAAGGTGTAGCCGAGGCGATAAAAAAAACAGAAAATAATAAAGCCATAACCACCGTTTTTGCGATAAATTATGGCGGGCGTGACGAACTTATCCGCGCCTTCAAAAAAATAAGCGACAAGCCGGAAATAACCGCCGATCTTATCTCATCCGTAGTCGACACCGCCGGCATGCCCGACCCCGATCTCATCATTCGCACGGGGGGAGAGAAACGTCTGTCGGGCTTCATGTTGTGGCAAAGCGAATACAGCGAAATGATTTTTCTCGATGAACTTTTTCCCGATTTCAGCGACGAATTATTCCGAAGCTGCATCGATGAATTCGCCGCGCGCAAGCGTCGATTCGGTAAGTAATACCATTTCGTCGTCATTCGTTAACCTGTTATAATGAACCCATGTTCGAGCCGCGATTTTCCATAACTAACCGCATACTCACGGCAATTGCCAAAATCGAGGCGGCGGAAGAAGTCATCAAACACGCTCCCATTTTGCCTCTTTGGGAAAAGCAATTTCGCGAGGATGCCGTTGTCCGCGCGGTTCATCACGGTACTCATCTTGAAGGTAATCTGCTCGCCAAAGAAGAGGCGAAGGAAGTGCTTATGGGTAAAGAGATAGTGGCCCGCGCCCGCGATATCCAGGAAGTCATCAATTACCGCCGGGTACTCGAATTCACCGAAGAGGAAGCGAGTCGCCAGATAGGTAAAATCACCGACCAGCTGATAAAAAAAGTCCATAAAATTATAGTAAATAAAATCTTGCCCGACGATCAGGCGGGAGAATACCGGATAAAGCAGGTGGTTATCCGCAATTCACAAACGGGTGAAGTTTCGTTCCGGCCGCCACCGCCCCTCGAAGTCCCGTTTCTCATGCGTGAGTTTGTATACTGGCTCAATCGCGATGATAAAGAAGAAATACATCCTATTTTGAAAGCGGGCATTGCTCATCACGAACTGGTCCGTATCCATCCGTTCATAGACGGCAACGGCCGGGTCGCACGTACGCTTGCGACATTGCTTTTATTTCTCGGCGGTTACGATATCCGCAGATTTTTTTCACTCGAAGAATATTACGATCGCGATGCCGCTTCTTATTTCCAGAGTTTGCAGAAAGCATCGGCGGGCGATCTTACGGTTTGGCTTGAGTATTTTACTTACGGAGCCTCCTTCGAGTTCGAGCGTATCAAAGAAAAAATTCTCAAATTATCACAAGACTCCAAGCTCAAAGAACGATTAGGCGGAAGGCAGCTTTATCTTACCGACCGTCAAATACAGATTATCGAATATATCCAGGAAATCGGATATTTACAAAATAAGTCGTTCGCAACCGTATTTCCCGCCATTTCCGAAGATACGGTTTTGCGTGATGTCCAGGATCTCATAAAAAAAGGCATCATCAGGAAAGTCGGAAGTACCAAAGGTGCCCGCTACGAAGCGGCATAAAAATATGAAATTTTCTATACTCGCCGGTTATTTCGAAAAAATAGAATCAACAGCCTCACGACTGGAGATGACACAGTTTATCGCCGAACTTTTCAAAAAACTTCCGCCCGAAGAGTTGCCGCTTGCGGTTTACCTCATGCAAGGCCGGGTAGCTCCGATATACGACGCAATCGAGTTTGGTATGGCGGAGAAGATGGTCATGAAAGCGATAATCGATGCGTTACATATCGAAAAGCCGGTACTCGACAGTTCTTTCCGGAAAACGGGCGACCTCGGCAAAGCGGTCGAAGGGCTGAAGCACGAAATGCCATCGCTTGAGGAGCGCGACCTCACGGTTACTCAGGTTTTTGCCGAACTGTCACGCATGGCCACGGCAAGCGGCGAGGGCTCCCAGACAGTCAAAATTGGTATTTTATCCTCCCTCATCCGCGAACTCGACCCGCTTTCCACGCGTTTCCTTGTCCGTATCCCAACCGCCACACTCCGGCTAGGATTTTCCGATATGACAATACTCGATGCCTATTCATGGATGCTCAAAGGCGACAAGTCCCTCCGTCCCGAAATCCAAAGAGCCTATCACGTGCGCCCCGATCTGGGATTCATCGGCTCTATCCTCAAGGAAAAGGGTAGTGGTCATCTCTCTTCCATCAAGCCGCGGATTTTTACGCCAATTCTCATGATGCGCGCCGAACGGCTTTCATCTTCGGAGGAAATTATCAAAAAGATCGGCGAGTGCGTGGTTGAGGCAAAATACGATGGTTTCCGCCTGCAAGTACATTACCGCAAGAAAGGCAAAAATCAAGAAGTGCGTCTTTACTCAAGAAATCTCGAAGAGGTTTCCTTCATGTATCCCGACATAGTCGCCGGCGTGAAAAAAGAGGCGGGAGCGGGAGAATTTATCATCGAGGGCGAGGCGATCGGCTTCGATGAGCAGACGGGGAGCTTCCTTCCTTTCCAAGAAACGGTCCAGCGTAAAAGAAAATACGGAATCGAGGAAAAAGCCAAAGAAATACCGCTCAAACTGTTCGCTTTCGAACTGCTATATGCCGACGGTACAAGCTATGTCCGTGAGCCGTTCAGCAGGCGGCGGGCGAGTCTGGTATCTTCCCTCAAGCTGACGGGCGATCTCTACCGTGATACAATTTTGCTTGCGCCGGAAGAAAAAGTCGATACCGCCGAAAAAATCGAGTTGCTTTTTGACGATGCCGTTTCGCGCGGGCTCGAAGGCGTGGTGGCCAAAAAAATGGATGGTGTATACGAGCCGGGCGCGCGTGGTTGGAACTGGATCAAATTCAAACGCAGTTATTCCTCCAAAATCGACGACACGATCGATTGTGTTGTTATGGGTTACGACTTTGGCCGCGGCAAGCGCGTCGGCTTTGGTATCGGCGCTTTCCTCGTGGGTGTATACGACGACAAGCAAGATATGTTTGTCACAATCGCCAAAATCGGTACCGGCCTAAGTGACGAAGAATGGAAAGACATGCGCGCCAAATGTGAAAAAATAAAAGCCTCCACCAAACCGGCCGCTTACGATGTCGACAAACTCATGCAGTGCGATGCCTGGGTAAAGCCCGAGATAGTCGTCGAAATCAAGGCCGACGAACTGACGCGTTCTCCCGTTCATACGGCCGGACGTGTTCTGAAAGCTTCCAAATCCGGATCGGCATGGGATGTTGATACACCAGGTTATGCTCTGAGATTCCCACGACTGAAAAGCTTTCGCAACGACCGCCGCGCCGACGATGCAACGACGCTCGATGAGGTGGCCAAAATGTTTGCCGGGCAGAAAAAGTGATTATTTGTCGGGTAGCAATATTACGAAGGTAGTACCTTTATTTTCCACGCTGTTATAGCCTACCTTTCCGCCCATATCTTCGATATACGACTTTACGACATACAAACCCAAGCCCGTACCTTCGGTTTCGCTTTTGATAGCGTTTTCGGCGCGGAAGAACTTGGAGAAAATATTAGCTTTATCCTTTTCCGGAATACCGATACCCGAATCGACAATCGATATCTGTATCATTTGGTTGGCCAGCCGTTCGACCGATATCGATACCGGTCCGCCGAAGTTGCTATATTTTATGGCGTTACTCAAAAGGTTCTCGACAGCCTCGATGAAGCGTTTTTTATCAATCGTGATAACGAAGTTTTGAGCCGCGTCGTGCATGAAGTTTAGCGATATGGAACGCTTCTGCGCCAGCCCTTCCACCTCCTTTATTATATTGTATATAAGGGCAACAATATCTGTCTGAGCCGCTTCGTACACGACTCTCTTCTGGTCGATACGCGATACGTTGAGGAGATCATTTACCAGGTTTATAAGTCGGGTATCGTTTTCATAAATCTGTCCGATGACTTTTTTTACCTCGGCGTCTACCGGTCCGATATCGCCCGACAGAAGCATTTCCAAGTTCCAGCGCATGCTACCGAGCGGAGTTCTTAGCTGATGGGCAGCAATCGACAAGAAAGTATCTTTGGCTTTCTCGAGTTCCCGTTCCCGGCCGAAGTCACGGAACACGACGACACAGCCGATTATTTTACCGTTTTGATCCATAATTGGCGCCGCACTGTCCGACACCGATATGCGTTTGCCACTTTTTTGCACCAGCTGAGTGTGGGCGGCGAGCGTTTGCTTGGTGCCGTTGGCGATTACCGTTTCGACGAACGGTCCGTAGGGGATATTGGGTTGCTCTTCCGATATAAAGCGGAACACCTGGGTATAGTGTTTGCCGAGCGCATCGCCGAAAGGAACACCCGAGAGTTCCTCGGCGATCGGGTTCATCAATATTACCTGGCCGTTCAGGTCAACGGCAAATACTGCATCTCCGATCGAGGTGAGGATGGTCTCGACACGGCTTTTCGCATCACTAAGTTCGGCTGTTCTCAGGGCGACTTTTTCCTCGAGGTGGATTTTCGCTTCCTCGAGCTCAACCGTCCGTTGCTGGACCAGTTTTTCCAAATTTTCGCGGCTCATGAATACCACCTTTTCATAATCGACGATTCCTTCCGGTACGATATCGAAGATATAGGATGTTATGGAAAAATCGTATTTTTGTTTGATATTTTCATAGGTATTCAAGATTATCGAGCGAGCATGATCCACTCCAATGCAAAAGGCAATATCGTCGTATAAAACACGGTATATTTTTTTAAAAAAGTCAACAACATCTTTCATGTCCGAAGCCGCTGCGGTTTTGAGGAATTTATCATATTCCAATCCCGAAGCCGCAACGGTAATATCTTTCGCGGGTGTGTTGGCCGTTGCCATTGCAGTCAATTTAGCCAAATGAAGTATTCCGAACGCTCTGATAATAAATGTTTCGACATCTTCAAGAAATAGCCGGTAGGTCTCTATTTTCTGATCGTTCAAAGGGAGGAATATAATTCGTAGGTCGCGGCTGCAGGCGTGTATATCAAACTCTTTTCTTATTTTTTCGCGCAAATGCGGCTTATCGGTTTCGTGCTTAATAACCGGATATGTATTTG
>CAYMOO010000033.1:1646-12356 GCA_964392185.1 uncultured Gammaproteobacteria bacterium | reverse complement strand
CTAAGGGAAAAACTCTTAAATACCGTGAAAGAAAAAATCGGTAAAAAAGCCCCGACAACACAAGGAGGACAGTCGGTATGACAGATAATGTAACCGAAGCACAATATCCTATCCAGATGCGTTGGATCTGGAAGGATGGTGCGCGTTTTTTTATAGCGGTTATCATCTCTTTGTTATTGTTATTTTTTGGACTGATAAATTACTACCTGATACTTTTGATTTTCTACACACCTTTTCACGTAATATATCTTATTTTAAGAAGGAAAAATTTCCATTATATGCTCGCACCGGATCATATGGAGTTTTATCAAGGTATACTAAACAAGCAACACCGGACAACGCAGTATGGCGTGATTCAGAACGTGTTTGTGCATCAGGATTTTTTCGATCGGATATTTGGATTAGCATCGCTTTCTATTGAAAACGCCGCCGAAGGCGGAAACAATAAGCCGGCTACATTTCTAGGTATGCCACTCACCCGCCAAAATACCGCTCAGAATAATCAAGGAAATCTCGGATTCAGTGGTAATAATATAAGTATACCCGGGCTCAATAAGGCAGATGCGGAAGTTCTTAAGCAAAAAGTTCTGGACTGTATTAAGGCTAATCCGATCAAAGACAATACTTCGGGGTTATAGAATTATCACCAACCGCCTCCACCACCTCCACCTCCACCGCCACCGGAAAAGCCACCGCCTCCACCACCGCGACTCGAACCGGGAGCAACTGCCGAAGAAGATATCGTGCCCGTAAAGCCGCCGCCGATACCGCTTGAAAAACTACTCAGAGAGTTGAAATGCGATGTGCCCGAATACCAGCCCGGTGAGTAGGCGATTGGCTGCCCCTGGGCGTTTATTGATTTTATAACTTCATCCATAAGTTTGGACCACTGAGGCTCAACATCCAATGCCACTGCATAGGGGAGATATTTTTCGTACATCGAAATAGTTTCCGGAACGGTTTTGTGAAGCATTTCGTAGCGGCGTTTTTCGGCGGTCGTAAGGTAGAGTTTGAGACCTTCTATCTGATCTTGGATTTCCCGCCCGAGAATCGTACGCACCTTCATCGCAAAAAAGAAGATTGCATGGAGAATTATATGAATTATCAGCATCAGGCCAACCGGCAGCGAAGCAATCCATATGAGGAAACCGATACCGGTCATTTCACCGATAAAAAACGGTATAGCGAATAATGACAGGCCGATAGCTGGCAAAATTTTTCCGGCTTTGAACGATGAGGTGATGTTGCTTATCAGGCCGACTACTCCAAGTGACCAAATCGCAAGCCAAAATACTATTCCTAGTCCTTCCGGCCTGATCACTTCACCAAAAACAACCGCGTAAAACATGACCATCAGGCTAAAAAGTATAGCGGGAACAATGAATTTGTAGTTGTGGATGAAATAAGTTTCTTCAGCTTTCTTTTTAAGATATGATTTTATTTTAGACTGGGCGCTTGCGACTATGGCGTATTGTTTCTGGTCGAAATGGAAAACATTGAGATATTTGGCAAAAAACACATCGCTCAGGATATTTGTTTCTTCCGATACCTGCTTCTGTTCATTGATTTTTTCTATGCTATAGTCGTTTCCTTTCTGGTTGATTTTATATATGTTATTGATTGCTCCATCGATGATTGTTGCCGTTATGCATTTATCATCGTAACCCATACGGTTTATGAAGCGGGTCACGGCCGGTGTAAGGAATTTACGATCCGGTAGAGTAGACATTTTTTCTTCCGGCGGATCAAAGCGGGCCACGATCACTTTACCTTCCGGATCACGGCCGAATTTGAGCCAGACTGTGTAGTAGTAGATAAACAGGATGATTGTCCCGATAGCTCCGCCGATTATGTTGGCGTTATCATAAATAAGGCTGGCGAATTTTTCATTTTCTGTCGGTCTTACGACATAACCTCTCGGCCAAGTTACACTTACCGTAAGCCCTTCGCGGTTGATCAGCGGAGATGTAGTTTGGAAGGTCGCCTCGGTTTGATTGTTTATGGTTGAGACGGTCGCGATGAAATTTTTTGTTTTTTGTCCATATAGACCGGTGAAGCCGTCGGTTTTTACCCTATCGGAGTTGATTCCTTCCGGAAGGACAATCGTTGCTTGGGCTTTTTCGATTGTGAAATCCCAGCCATTGCCGGTAATATTGTAGAAAAGTTCATCTCCATCTTGAAAAAAACCGATTTGCCGGCCCACCTCGTATGTTAATCGATAAACATAGGTTCCGCTCGGGATGAGAGTATTCGCATCACCGATATAGATACGTAAGCCATTGGTCATATTTTCGATACGATAAGGTTCGCTGGTCTCATTTTTATATACGGAAATTACCTTAAAGGGTATCTTAGTCCTGATGCCCCAAAAACTGCTGTATAAGGTAGGAAAATCCCGGTAAATTCCGTGTTTTATCTTGTAGCCATTGGCTGTCACCGTAATGGTTTCCGTCACGTTCAGTATGCCGCTTTTGTTTACTATAACCCGGCTATCGTAGTTTTTTATTTCTTCTGTTCCATAATTCTGGGCATAAGTGGGATTTGTGGATTTCATGAATAAAAATCCAATCACCGTCAACGCAAGAAAGCATTTTTTCAGGAAGTTCATAGATTTATTCTACTGCAACCTGCCAAAATATTAAAGTATCTCGATTTAGGGTATAATAAAGGGCTATGAATGTCGAAGATGAAGCGCGATTGGCTGTTTATGAAGGATATGAAAGTGGTAAAGGTGGATTTTGTCCGGATAATTTTTTAGCGTCTCTTAGTGAAAGGTTGATTCTTACACCATATCAGATAGATCGTATATCTCGCCAGCTTGAACATACTCGAGCCGAAAATTTTTTATACCCTGACGCCAAGCGTTTTTTCCAAATATTGCCAGATATAGATAAGATTCTACCGATATTTTTTTCTCAAGGTGAACCTCCAAGAACAGATGAAAAAGTTGGTTTCCAAAAAAGGAAGATCGTTGATAGCGGAGTAGTTGAATCACTTGGTGCATGGTGGGACAGGCGCATCTTGAGATATGGTGTCGATAAATATCTGATAGGTTTTGATAAGGATGAAGAGCTACGAAGGTTCTATAAGCAGAAATCACAGCTATTCGGCGATTTCGGGTCGGTCGATTATATAGACGATACCTTAAAACATTTGAGACATGCGGAAGAATCGACAAACAGACTGTTAAATAGAGATATTAATCTTTTTTTGATAGATAGAAAAGATAAAGTAAAAGATAGAGCTGTTCTCGATTATCCGGTGATTGAAACATTCGACGATTATTTGGCTCATATCGATAGTGCAAATCAGGACGGAAGAATGCGATTGTTATTACTCGATTGGGACCGTACTTGTTGGGATACCGATGGTTGGAAAAATTGGTTAATGGATCAGGTTATTTTGATAAACGGAGGCGATCGGTAATCGGGTAATGTATAATCAGGATATGAGACTTTCTCCAGGTCAAAAAGCTCCGAGTTTTTCTTTACCAGATCAGAATGGACAACAGCATTCGTTGAGGGACTATCTTGGAAAGTATCTGTTGATATATTTTTATCCTAAGGATGATACGCCCGGTTGTACGAAAGAGGCTTGTGGCATACGTGATTCGTTTGCGGATTTTCGAAAAGCCGGCATAGAAGTGCTTGGAATAAGTGCTGATCCGGTAAATAAGCATGCGGCTTTTGTCAAAAAATATTCGCTCCCATTCACGCTTTTATCTGATGAGTCTAAGCAAACGATTGAATCATATGGTGCCTGGGGAAAAAAGAAATTTATGGGGCGGGAGTACGAAGGAATTTTGCGTATATCTTATTTAATAGATAAAGAAGGAATTATTATAAAATTATATGATAAAGTGAAGCCCGAATTACATGCTGCTGAGGTTCTCAATGATATGGCCTCACAGAAAAAATAGTTAAATACATATTATGGATAAAATAAATGCTCAAATCGGATGGTTAATGCCCGGACCGGGAGGGATATTGACATTCCTTATAAGAATTTTTTTCGTGATTGTCGGCTTAGCCGCTCTGTTTCAGCTCCTTGTCGGCGCTTTAGGTGTTATCGTATCCGGTGGTAAAAAAGAAAGTATGGATGCGGCATTTCGGCGGATGGGATCGGCACTTATTGGAGTAATATTGGTGATTGTGGTTATGAGCGGCATTACTGTCTTGGAGCAACAAGTTTTTAAGTGTGCCATATGCTTTGGCATCTCGTGTCCTTTACATATTCCTTCATTGATCGAGCCTGGTCCTGCTCAGACCACTTGTTAAATCAGAATATCAGAGCCGCCGTAATAAGAAGCGATAAGCCGCCGACGGCTAGACCTGCCCATTTTGGCAATGTGCTTGTGACAGGTAGCTCAGTAGGGCCTTCCGTTGGGGTAGGAGTTGTTTCAAGGTCGTCGTTGGTTGACTGAAATAAACCAGTAGGAGTGGGTGTTTTGGTGGAGGTGGGCGTTAGACGTATGGTAGTTCCGGATATTGTAGGCGTGGGGGTGTGAGTGGTCGACGATGTTGACTGCTGTTGTGTGGTCGGGGTTGCGGTAGCCTGCTGTTGTGCTGTAGTTGGAGTCGCGGTCGGCTGCTGGGTGGGCGAGGGCGTAGGCGAGGGTGTCTCGGTTGGAGTCGCAGTCGGCTGGGGCTGTGCACCATCACAAATGGTTCCTTTGAGATTGGGATCAAGATACATAGCGGGGTTATTCGCATGAAAATCCGGCAGTTCGGATGTTATGTCCGTTCCGCAAGGATGACCGTGATGTGGGGCGTCGTGTGTGCCTTTTTCATACACTTTTCCATTCAAAATATATAAGCAGCGACTATCGTTTTGTACATCTTGAGGTGTGAAACAGGAGGATTGGGCTTGGAGGAAGTATCTGACTGTATAATATGTACCTCCCAATCCGAATGCGACCACCATTAACGAACTTAATACGATGTATACGATCTTGCTTGTTCCTGGCTTTTTCATCTTACGAATAAATATACCTGTTTTTACTATAAAAATAAACCCGATTGTTAGGGAGTTACGACAAATTGTTTCCTCCAGGTTTCAAAGTCGGACAGCATGATTTTTCCGTCCTTATCGAAGTCGGATTTTTTTGTCGTTTCGATGCCTAAATATTCACGTCTCCAGGTTTCGAAATCTCCCAGATCGGCTTTATTATTACAATCTGTGTCGCCTATAACGGTTGGTACACAGGGACCGGTAGTTGGCGTTGCGGCAGGTGTATTAGTGGGGATGGGAGTGGACGTCGGCGTGGGTGTAGCAGTCGGGTTACTACAAATTTCTCCACGGTATTTTGGATCCAGTGTAATTGTATTTATCAGTATGTATTGATTGGTAAAGTGGAAGCTGGGGATATAGGCGGTGACGTCCGATCCGCATGGATTGCCCTGATGTGGAGAAGATTTTGATCCTTTTTCAAAAACATGATTTTGAAGAATATATAGACAGCGGCTGTCACTTTGCACCTGAGCTGTCGTAAAGCAAGTTTGGGCGGCAATCGGATAGTTATAACCGTATTGCCATATAAGCCATATAGTAAGCGGCGTCAGGAGAAAAATAAGTAATAGTTTCAGGAAGCGGTTTTTTTTAGTAGAAGACATAGAATTTTTCATCAGTATTTAATAAATATAGCGTCAAACTAAGCAAGTTTCAAGTATAGTTTAATCTGATAGTATAATATATGTATGAGTAAAATTTGTTGCATATTCGCGCATCCTGACGATGAGACGGCTATAGCCGGAACAATCGCGCTTTATGCCAAATCGAACGATGTCTACATAATTTGTGTGACCTCTGGCGATGGTGGAGAAAACCATATTAAGAAATCCGATCAGATATTGGCGCTTACGCGAGAAGATGAAGTACGCGCCTCCGCTCATATGCTAGGTGTAAAACAAGTATCTTTTCTGGGTATGATAGATGGTGAATTGTCTAATATAAATTATCACGAAACGGCACGCCGGATAAGGAATAAGATAGAGGAGCTGAAGCCGGATACGATAATAACTTTTGAACCGCGTGGTATTACCGGTCATCTTGATCATGTTGCCGTATCGCTCATAACCACTTATGTATTCGAGCATCAGAATCACGCCAAAAAACTTATGTACGCCTGTATGAGCCGGGAACAGCGTGAGTATGCCGCAAAATTGCCAGAGTACTTTGTATATTTTCCTGAGGGATACAACAGAGACGAAGTCGATGAGATAATAGATGTTTCTTCTGTCTGGGAAACAAGAATTAAATCTTTGAAAGCACACAAATCACAGCGTAAAGATATGGATAGATTTGTATTACCTGTTTTTGAACACGCTCCTAAGGAAGAATATTTTCTGGTGAAATCTAAGTAGTTTCATATTGTCCTGATGATATAATGTGTATATGGAAAAAGCAGGAAGATTATATAATGAAGCTAATAAATACGTCATGGCGGGAGAAATCGGATTATTGGCGATAGGCGCGATAGCCTTTCCTCCACTTGCCGCATGGGCTACAGAAGCCTTGGTGCTTGATGGCGCGACTACGGCCGTTGTAGATAGTTATATGCATGATAATAAATAATTATGTCGAGCAAAAAAGAACTGAATTTATCAGAAAAAGTTGCTGCAAAAGGATTATGGTGGGGAGGGCTCGCTGTTGCCGGTCTTGGTTTGATATCGCTGAACCCCGGTGCCTTAATCGTAGGCGGCGGATCGGCTTATGTCGGCAAAAGATGGCAAAGCTGATAATTAGTGAGTTTCTTCCATTTTTTTTAGTATTTTCTCCACTTCCCGGTCGTTTATGCGATGATGAGGACCGCGGTGGGGAAGAAGCGCTCCGGAGAACGTCCTTGGTATGTGCATCAGCTCATGAATGAGTGTTTTGACTTTTTCTCTTTCCGGTAGTTTATCGAATCTCTTGGAATTTACCTCGATTATATACTGTGCCGGTATTCCGGCAACTTCCGTAAACAGTTTCGACATTCCCCAGATGCGAGCAATTGCCCTGGTTTTCGCATCAAAAGATCGGATACAATGGATTTTAGAAGGATCTATAAAGTCAAAGTGACTCTCTGTCGTTAAAGCGATTATTTTTGTTTTTATATCTGGTGCGAGGTCGTATTTCATTACCTACTAATTATAGCTATAAATATTAAATTTATTGTTGTAGAATAGCAGATGCTTGTATATATATTTTACATATCATTTATTTTTGTATTTTTGATATTAATTATATATAATATGTGTTTGGAGATTATTATAGGTTAATATTATTGAATGCAGATATCTAAAGTTGAAGAGCATCCTGTGCTAAAAAATGGAGAATCTATTGTAAATATATTAGCTCTCTGTGAGGCACTTAATGATCAGGATGCCATGAATTTGAATATAGCGGCGACTATTGATAGTTATAGACGCCATTTTCCAGGTAGCGAGGCAGACTCCTCTGAGATGGTTAGAGAAGTTTATGCTGCCTTAATTGGAAGCCAAAGATATGGCCCCAACAGGCAAGCCTTGGATCGCGCCGTTCACCATGTTCACCACGATATATTTGGTCAGAATCATCACTGGTTTATAGACGGTTATGCAAACTATAAGACATTATCTAAGCCGAAAAAAGACGCAGACGATATCGCAGAGTTTATTCGGGGCGGAAATACCATAGGCGATTACGGCTGTGGTAGGGCATATTTTGGGGTCGAACTAATCAGACGAGGATATCATGTTGTTGCTACCGATGTTTCAGACCATCTTTCGGATGAGGCGAAGCAATATCAGGCTGAAGGTAAACTAGACTTTCGTATGATGCAGTCACCCCTAGATCTACCAAATTTTTCTAAATTAGACGGTGCGGTTATACAAAACGTACTCCATCATATAGATCCTTTATATCAAGATGAGTGGATCAGGAAGCTCAGAGAGATGGAAACGAGGCTTATTATCAATGAGGATATTTACGGTGTATCTTCAAGTGATCTTAATTTATTAGTAACGCAACAGCCAGTACTCTATGATTTCGCATCTATGCCACTGAAAAGCCAAAAAAATAGTCTGATTGGGATTGATTTTTATACAAATGCTCTAATGCATGGAATGACGGATATGCCTTTTCCGTTCGATTTCCACACATTTGATTACTGGAAAGATAAATTTCAAAATAATGGCTTTCAGCTGGTGGGGAAAAAATTTATGGGTTTTGAGCCAGAAAAAGTTACACCAAGTAATCGTATGTGGATGGTGTACGATCCTGTATAAGATCTGTTACTTGTTTTTCTTCATGTGGTCTACTATCAGATTCCTGATGAAAGTTGACTTAGTTATTCCTAGATTTTTACTGGTTTTTTCTAGATAAGTTAATAGCCCTGGGTTTATGAAAAAATTGAACCTTTTATCTCTTATTTCACTAGCTTCCGCGAGGCCTTCTCTTAAAACTTCTTTAAGGTTTTTTTCGTTATAGCTTTTTATGATAAGTTTATCGTCCTGAGCTCCAGAAAGAAAAAAGGGCACGTTGTCTTCGTAATAAAGAACTAACGCGGGTTTATTCATTTCTAGTGTTTTCTGAATGGAGAAACCTATAGATAAACTATGAGTACTACACTCGAAAACACACACATCCGCTTCCTGTATGAGTTTCATTTCTCTCTGATAAAACTCTATGTTAGATTGTCGGCCGCCTTTTTTTAGTTCTTCATATAAATGATCGTTTGTTGGAGATAGCGCATCGTTACCAATGACGGTTGCGTCTAATTCTTTTATTGATTTTACGATAAGTTGATATTGATCATCGAAATATTTTCTTCCTCTGAGTGATGCACTGAAAAGGACCTTCATAGTAGTTTATATAATACAATGTTTGACTTAATAATTCAACCAGAATCGTGATATTAATTACAAATCTCGTTCATGGTCACCGGCGTTATACCTGATTTATTTATCTGGCAGGTACCTGCCTTGATCGCTATTTTTGCCGATTCTAAGACAGAGCGTTTTTGCTGGTAAAAAGCACAAAATGTTGCCATAACCTGATCTCCACAGCCGGCAGCATTTTTTTTACTGCTTTTATTTGGCTTTTGGGCCGGTATATGAAGACCATCATACAGATTGTTAAAAAGGTAAGCGCCATCTTCACCGGCTGTTAAAAGAACATTTTTTATCTGTCCCTTAAGCATCATCGCGCCAGCTTTTCGGGCTGTTTTCGCATCCTTTACTTTAATGCCGGTCAGGACCTCCGCTTCATATCTATTGGGCTTGAGTAGTGCGATGGGATAATCGTACACCGAGTTCAGCTTAAAGCCAGGCATAACACCTCCCGGGTCGACGAAAATAGGGATATCTAAGTTGTTAGCTCTTTTCATTATGTCGACTGCTGTCGCGGGAGGAATTTCGAAAGTGACTACGATTATACCCCCGTTTTGTTTAATAGTCGAAAATACTTTTTCTTGCTTGTCTAAGTCTTTGGAGTTATAGGTGTTTGTGATGCCCGACATGACTATATATGATTTCTTACCGGTATTTTTCTCTATCTGGGCGATTACACGATTGGGCTGATATTTCGAATTACTAACGCATATTACATAGTTTGTGTCGATACTGTCTTTTTTTAGTGCTATGTAGGGATATTTCCATAATTTATTGTTATCTTTCGAAGTTTTACTGCAAAAATATACTGTGTTTTTGGGAAGTAACGTTTTTATCATCCGGGCAATATTCATCGCTTTGCCACCTGCGATATATTCGGATTCATCGGTGTATATGACTTGGTTTGTGCCTACTACAGAATCGACAAAGAGGATTTCATTGGTGCTCATTGCTCCGAAAACAGCGATGGGTGGGGTATTCATTGTGTCACGGTGGAAAATGCCCGTTTATCGAGTATTATACCGAATCTCGCATTGATCAGTTTAAGCAGATCAGGTGAAAAGCCGTATTTTGTGCCAAGCCATGTTCTGATGGACTCCAATACTACACTGGCATACCGACCTTCATTTATGAGCGCCATGACCATAGCCTCTTCGGCTGCCGGCATGACTTGTTCGCTCGCAAAGCACTTATTTTCTACACCATGTTTAATGTTTATCTCATCTTCTATAGTGTGTATTTGATAGTATTCGGGGTACTGATATAGAGCGGCGAGTACCCCCCAAGCATCCATGCTCCGCCCGGCAATAAGTGCTTCGGCCGGAAGCGGTTTTTCTCTTTTTCTCGAATCCCACTCGATGAAGGGTCCATGGATCTTGTCGTTATCTTCTCCACGTTTCATCCATCTGTTTATAAGCTCCTTCGCCGTTTGCGTGCGAGGGTTGTAGCCGTCGAACAGTTTTTCAAAAGAGGGTAGTTGAATATGGTTGGGTGCTGTTTGTAATATCCTTGAAACTTGATGAGCGTTCGGGCATAAATTCGGATCGAAATAAAGACCCCCGTCGTTCAATAAATTTATTCCCAAGTTTATCTCATCTCCGAATTGGTGGAGGAAGGAGGGATTGTTTTCAGCATATGCGCGCATAACGTCGTAGTTATGACGTCTGCCGAATAGTGAATACAGAGATGAATCTCTATGCAGGAGGCTTTCTTTGTGGGGTCTGGTCATAAAGCGCGTGTTAAAAGGAAGCTGATCTATTTCTATCAACATATCGGAAGTGAACGGTTATATTTCTTTATGTTTTTTGCGATACTCGAGGATGAGATTGCGGATGAATGTGGATTTGGTTATCCCTTGTGA
>CAYMOO010000033.1:0-1546 GCA_964392185.1 uncultured Gammaproteobacteria bacterium | reverse complement strand
ACCGATTTTTGGACCATGTATCCGATAGAGAAACTCTGCCAAGAACATTCGAAGATGTTTATGTCCGCTTTTCTGATAAAGTCGATATTTTCGTTGAAAAGTTTATTATAGGCTTGATTTCCTTCTTTTTTCATCTTATCGTAAAAGCCTTTCACCGTGCTTTTAAACATGCGGTTATCTAGGTTTGTGTGGCCGAGTTCTTCGATAGCGTCGTATATAGCTTGGTAGTTGTTTTCGTATTTTTCTTTTCCTCGCTGAGATGCGACAAAGAATATTTTCATATAGTTATTATATCACACGTCCTATAAAGATAAATACTATTTTTATATCTTAATGATATTAAATATATCAGATAATTTTGATATTCTAATCGAATTATGTGCTTCACAACTGAATTTTGTATCTGTCGACATAAAAAGTGATTTCATACCGGCTTTATGTGCGGCGATAATGCCGTCTGGAGCATTTTCTATAACTAAGCAATTTTTTGGTGAAGTGCTAAGTTTTGCAGCCGCAAGAAGAAATAAATCAGGTGCCGGCTTACCCGCCTGAACCATATCTATCCCACATATTTGGTCGTTAAAATAATCCGTAAAACCAAATCTTTGTAGTACTTTTTTAATATAATCGCTGGTTGAAGAGGATGCAACAGCCGCCGGATAAGAATTTTCCGAGAGCTTGGTTATAACCTCGGATATACCATCGACAGGTTTTATATCTTCAAGATGGGAGTAAAAATATTCCTTATAGATATTTTTCAGATATTCTACATCGAAAGATGTTTTTCCATTTGTTTTGTAGGGTATTAAGCTTGAGACGAGCGGACGAGCAATAGCTTGTTGATATGATATTTCGTCGAAGTCCACTCCAATTTTTTGAGCGAGATACTGTAAGGATTTTTTGTGAACTTCCTGAGAATTGGCAATGATCCCGTCGAAGTCAAATATTAGAGCGCTGTTCAAAACTTTATATAATTTTTATTAATAGATAAGTATTATAATTCTTATTATGAATAATTTCTATGTATATTTATAAAATCTTAATCTGGTGAATTATTTTATAACTATAATTTCTTTCAATTATATTAATCTTGCAAGTGCTACCTTTACTATCGAATATTTTACATTTTGTATAATAGCACGATCCAATATTCTTAACTCATATTCATCGGTGCATGATAAAATATAGGGAGCACCTATAGCTTAAACGGATAGAGCAGGAGCTTGCGGAGCTTCAGATCCCTGTTCGATTCAGGGTAGGTGCACAAGATAGACGGTAGACAGTAGTTAGTAGACGGTAGAATAACCGTAACCAATATATAATCTGTAGTCTACAGTCTACCGTCTACTGACTACCTAGGGGCATAGTTCAACGGCAGAATAGAGGTCTCCAAAACCTTTGATGGGGGTTCGATTCCCTCTGCCCCTGCCAGAGTTCGCCGAAGTCTTGGCGAAGGCCCAAACACCCATTCATAAATACTATCAATGTCACATCGTGAAAATATCGGAGTATGCATTATTGTCCTAGGTAAAGATAAGAAGCAAAT
>CAYMOO010000032.1:0-12841 GCA_964392185.1 uncultured Gammaproteobacteria bacterium | reverse complement strand
ACCGGTGTTATTTTCAAAGAGTGGTTATTTTTTACTTCGTTGTACAGCCGGTCGATCGCGTTTTCGTCGCCGTCGATGCAGGTGGTTCTAACGATCGACGTTTCTTTTAGAACTCTTTTGCAGAAAAATCCTTCATTGCCGGCGAGATCAACTAAACTAGTTGTTCCTTTTAGTGTTTTGATGACATCGATCACCTGATCGAACCGTTTTAGATCGTCGAGATGATCTTCCATAAGCGTATAATACGAGTCCCACTCTGTAATAGCCTGTGGATTTTGTATCTTGGAGATTTGTTTTTTCAACCTTATCGTAGATGTGTGAGAATTTAGTTGTGGGATAATTTTTTTATCGAGAAGCGTGGTCGCAAGCGATGATAGGAATTTGTTGGGATACGCTTTTATTTTATGCCGCGGGATCGTGTAAATAATTTCAAAATACGGATAGTATTGCAGCATTTGCTGTAATTTTCTTATCCTTAGCGATCGAAGAAGTGGGTATCGATAAAGCATATACTGATAAGTCTGAATCCTCCGCGGTCCGGTAAAAAGAACTCCGCGGGCGAGATTACTGTTGCCGGCGGACCACAATTTGAGTGGGTAATAGAAAGACTCTTTGAAGTCGGTGTATCCTTTCCACCCTGATGAGTTTTTTTCTTCAAAACTGCCGATGTCGATACATTTAATAAACCCATCATGAAGGAGGAAGTTAAAAGGATGCGTGTCAACCAACTGATATCCGAATCGATCAGCAATTTCTTGAATTTTTAGAACCGATAGAGCGGCGTCTTTTAGCAATGAAAAAGTCCATTCGTAAGGATATACCGCCGGTTCTATCAGTTCTGATTCCAATAGTAATTTACTATTGTCGAGTTTTATTTTGGATTTATGTGTATTAACTATGAGATTGTTTTTTTCCAGCTCTTTGAACAGGCCGGAAGCTATTATTTTTTCCATGCGCTCGACGTGTTCGTCGGCGATCGCTCGATATATATAGCCGTTATATTCAAAAACATAACCTGTGTGGTCAACGCCTTCGCTCAATAATCTAATGTGTTCTGGATCTATATGTTCGTTTTTAATATTCATAGTATTGTGATGTGTAACCAGTTACTATTCCATTTTTCGAATGCGGCCCCAATATAATATTCTGCTGGAATTGAGCTCTTTTCTTCCAAGGAAAATAAACCACTGGGCGAATTTTTTCCGGAACCATTCTTCATGATACCATTGAGGAACGGGCATATCGAGGCTTATACCTTTAGGCATAAATTCTATCATGACGTATTCGGATGAATATTGCGTGATGAGCCTGAATACATCATCGATCGCAAATCCTTGCCCTAATAACAAATGATGGCTGACCGCCAGAACCGTTACTATATCTGATTTTAGCCGTTCATACATGGGCGCATCGTGTATTGAGCCGGTCGGGTGCATAAAATTGTTGAATACGGGCGTCAGCGATAGTTTTTGGCTTGGAGTCAAACTCGTATATAATTTATCGATGGCCTCTTCATCTTCATCTATACATGTGACCGATGAAACGTTTGTGTGACTGAGGACTTCTTTACAAAATACTCCACAGTTGCCCCCAAGGTCAGTCAGGGATTTGGGATTGAGTTGATTTATTATTTCTATAATTTTTTCAAATCGGCGGAAATCTTCGTCCGCGACGGCGAGATAGCTGTCGTAAGAGCCCCATGCCGTAAGGGTGTTTGGTTTTTTAATGTGAGAAATTTTATTTTTGAGTGATTCGGTTGATTGTTTTGAGTTCAGCTTCGGAAATATATTTTTCGTTTTGAGTAGTGAGGTGATTTTTTGAATATGTTTGTTCGGATGGCTTAATATGCGATCTCCGGGGATAGAATAGAGAATTGTGCAGTAGGATAAGTTGGTGATTAAACGTTGAAAATTCGGCGTATTTATCAGTCTTAACAACGGATGTTTATATAGTATCGCGTCGTATGTAGATATTTTTTTGTTGCCGGTAAGCGATACTCCGCGTACCAGTGAGTTTGCGCCCTGGGACCATAGCTGTAGCGGATAATAGAAGGTTTCCAAGAATTGTAAAAACGAACTCCACAGGCCGCTTTGGTTTGTTATTTTCAGGCAGCCGATATCGAACAAAATGGTATTGCCCTTAAAAAATGTCATGTTGCAGGGGAAGATGTCGGTCAGCTCGTAGCCGAATTCTTGTGCTATCGCATTTATTTCGATAGCACTGACTGCCATATCCCGAAACATCGAAAAGGTCCATTCGTAGGCGTAGGTGAATCGATCGATTTTATCGTGCTCCAGCGCTATGGTGAATCCGTCGATCTTGAATTTAAGTATGGCTTCGCGTGTCGGGATTATTTTTTTTTCATCCGCTAATTTTTGCAGCAGGCCCGACCGGAGAAGATCTTTTATGCGCGCGGTGTAGTTGTTTGAGATGAGGCGGTATATCTTATTTTGATATTCGATGATTACGCCCATCGGGTCTATTCTGTCACTTAGTATTTTTACTCCAGAAGACTCATTGAGGTCCGTAAGAATATCTGAAGATTGTTTCATGTATATTACAATTCATCTAGCATTATAGCATCTGACAATAAGAGATTGATGAAATGTTTAATATATCTCAAACTGTTCAAGCAGTTTTTTGTTACCTTCGATTTGATAGTTCAAAAGGTCTTTGTATATACCTTCCCGAGCCGACAGCTCCTGGGGATTGCCCGCATCGACGATTTTTCCCTGTTCGATGACGATTATTTTATTGACGTTTCTGATGGTTGAGAAACGGTGGGCGATGATGATAACCAATCGGTTTTTCATAAGGTTTTCGAGGGCGGCCTGCACCTCCGCTTCCGATTTGGAGTCGAGGCTGCTTGTCGCCTCGTCGAGTATGAGAATAGGTGAATTTTTGAGAATAGCGCGGGCTATCTGTATGCGTTGTTTTTGGCCTCCGGAAAGACGGACGCCGCGTTCTCCCACTTCCGATTCGAGTTTGTGCGGCAGCTTCATGACGAAATCGTAGGCATTGGCCTGACGGAGGGCGTTGATTATCTGTTCCTCGTTTGCATGTGTGCCATAGGAAACGTTTTCTCTGATAGTTGAGGAGAAAAGCTCGTTTTCCTGGAATACGAGGGCGATGTTATCTCTTATGGTATGATGATCGAGGTCTTTATAATTCTTGTCTTTCATTATTATGTCGCCTTCGGTGGGGTTGTAGAATTTGAGGATGAGGTTGACGATCGTGCTTTTGCCGACACCGCTGTGGCCGACCAAAGCGACTTTTTCACCGTGATTGATTTTGAAGTTAATTCCGTGGAGTACCATTTCCGATTTCTCATATTTGAAGGAAACGTTTTTGAAAGTTATGTCGGGATTTTCGATGCGTTCGGTGTGTTTCTTTGTGTCAAAATGTTCTTTGGACGGAAGGTCGAGAATTTCAAAATACTCTTTGGAACCGGAGTCGGCCTCCTGTATACGAGAAAGGATGAAAGACATAGCAAAAAGAGGGCGGCGCGAAAGGTTGACAAGCTGGAGAAGAAGCACCATCTCGCCGACCGTCATCGCTCCCCGGTAGGCACCGTAAAAAATAAGTACGCTGACGACTGTTAGAATGATGGTGAGACTGGCATTGCGGAAGAAATCGTAAAAATGATAGTTATAGCTTTGTCTCGCGTATATATTGTTGCTTTCGGCCATATTTTCGGACACGATAGAGTATTCGTTTTTTTCGTTGGAAAAACTTTTTACGAGTTTGATATTGCCGATAACTTCCTGGATCCGGCCGCGGGTAACATCTTCGATTTTATTTTTTTTCTCCTCCTCGATTCCCCATTTTACGGTTGAAAGTCTGGTGAGATAATAATAGATGGGAAAAAGCGAAAAGATCGCCAGGGCGACCGGGACGCTGAAGAATGCCATGGCAGTTATTGTGTATACGCTCTGTAAAAGTGAGGGAAAAAGAAAATTCGTGAAGGCGTTGACGAATATCTGTATGTTGTTGATGCCGCGACTCAACTGGTTGAGGATTTTACCGGAAAGCTCCGAATCGAAATAACTCTGGGGAAGCGTTAGGACTTTGTGATAAAATCTTTCGGTAAGGAATTTCCTCATGCTGCCTGCCAGGTGATCGCCCAGACGGTTACTGACTGTTGTAAGAACAACACCGATAAAACTCAGGACGAAACCGAGGCCAATCAGGAAAAACAGCCGGCTCGGATCGCCACCTTTACCGCCTATTTTGGCGACGATTTCATCGACGACGTATTTGGAAAGTATCGGAGATGTTAGATCGAAGAGCGCTGTTATGAATATCAACAATATCTGTATGGTAATTATTCCATGCAAAGGTTTGGAAAGTTTTACTATTTTCCAGATATTTTTCATGCAAATAATTATAGCAGACTAATGTGATGTTCAAGGTAAGAGTATAATAATAATTGTTTTTAAATATGTCGATTCCATCTTATATCAACGAGCTATTTCAGGAGAGACAAAAATTGCGTAGTGCACGCCAATATACGGAAGCGGATAGTAAAAGAAAAGAGATCGAAGCTAAAGGATATGTGATTATAGATAGGCCGGAAGGGTCAACGATTGAAGCCTTGAGCTCGAAATCAACGGTTAAAGAGTCGGGATGGGGGAAGATAGCCCTGTTCGGCTCCGGCGAAACCTCTCCTACCGGGCGTCGTGTGCATGAGGAGCTTATAAAGGATTTTCCTTCACCTGTCCGTATTGCACTTCTTGAAACACCCGCCGGATTCGAGCAGAATCCACATCTTTGGTATGGCAGGATGAGGGAGTATTTGATTGGTAGTTTGACGAATTACCATCCGCAAGTGGAGCTTGTGGGAGCGCTTAGAAAGGATGGTCTTCAAAGTACGAACGATAATTTGTTTCTGTCGATATTGGAGAAGACCGATTATATTCATGCCGGCGCCGGCAGTCCGACCTATGCCGCAAAACATCTGAAAGACTCGGTAGCATTAAAGATAATCAGAAAGATGGTGGAGGCGAATACGGCCGTATCGTTGGCATCTGCGTCTGTTTGCGCCTTTTCACGCTACGTGTTGCCTGTTTATGAAATTTATAAAGCGGGGCACGACTTGTATTGGGAAGAAGGAATAGGTTTTTTCCGCGAATGGGGAATAGATCCGATTTTCGTCCCTCATTGGAATAACCAAGAAGGCGGACTCGACATCGACACGAGCAGATGTTATATGGGAGTCAGTCGATTTGAAAAGATGGTGAATTTGCTTCCGCCGGATTCCGTCATCGTCGGTATAGATGAGCAGACGGCAATCGTTATGGACATCTCCAATAAATCCTTAACCGTTCACGGGGTCGGAACCGTTACTCTAATACGTAAAGGTAAAGAAAAAATTTTCTCCAATGGAAGTGTCATACCTTTTGCGGAAGTGGTTTAATCAGTTCCCAAGTCGGATAATCTCAGGCAATATACCGCCATGTCCGAGTAAGAAAATAATACCTGTTACAAGGCTGAACAGACCGGTTGCAACGCCGATGATAAGGTATATGAGTGAATGTCTATGGCTATGAGCGTACCCAAATATGGAAGCGATGGTGATAAAACTGTTTGAGATAACCAGTCCGAGTACGAAGGTGAGAAGTATAGCGACTCCAGCCAACCGGCCGCCGACTCCCGCGGCCGCTATAAATAATAGTATCTGCGTCGGTGTTTCCGCTCCCACACCGTGAATCATCCCTATTCCGTAGGCCGTTTTTATACCGATATTCTGGACGTGGCTATGTGAATGTGAGTGTCCGTGGCCATGATTGTGCGTATGGGTAGTTTTTTCTTTTATGAAGTTGGTGAATTTGGCGATGAATCCGAATATCAGCATCCAGCGGCTTTTCAGCTGGTAGTTTGTTCCGTGAATACCGATAGATATAAGCAACCAGGCTCCCAGTATGATAAGAGTCAACCCGACCAATGGCTCCATAAGAATGTCTATCCAGTCTGGGAGGCGAATATCAAAAAGCACCGCCAGTAAACCTAATGTTACGACAACGGTCGCATGACCAAGGACATACATTGTCGCGAGGATAAAACTTTCACGCCGCCGATCGGCCGAACCGGTGATGTCGGTGATTGCCGCTATGTGGTCCCAGTCTATCCCATGCCTGAGGCCGAGGACAAAGACGGTTATGAATAAAGCCATCGATAATGCGTGTTGTTGCATATGAATGGATATATTTTACTATAATAAATCTGTGATATTTCTAACACTCTATTCTTTTTTGGCCGGTGTCGTAACAATACTTTCACCATGTATACTGCCAGTATTACCGATACTGTTATCCGGTTCGATCGGAGGTAAGTCGCGTCCGCTCGGAATAATCATCGGTTTTATTACCGCCTTCACCGCTTTTACCTTATTTTTATCTCTTTTGGTGCGTGCGACCGGAGTGTCGCCCGACTTGCTGCGTAATTTATCGATTATTGTGATATCGGCTTTCGGATTGTCGCTGATCATTCCGGCGATACAATCGCGTATCGAAATTGTTTTTTCTAAATTCGCCGCGAGCGGACCGAAGGCGAACAAAGCAGGATTTTATGGCGGATTGATTATCGGCCTTAGTCTTGGGTTGTTGTGGACTCCATGCGTCGGACCAATATTGGCATCGGTCATCGCCCTGGCTCTTACCGGCTCGGTTTCCGGGGCGGCATTTTTCATTACGCTGGCATATGCTTTGGGAACTTCGATACCAATGTTCGCTATCATGATTGGCGGCCAGAATTTGATGCGAAGAGTCTCCTGGTTTACCCGTAATACTTCTAAGATCCAGAAAATTTTTGGAGTGATCATGATTGTCACGGCGGTATTGATTTTTTTCAACATCGACCGTCAATTCCAGACATTCATTCTGAGTAAATTCCCAAGATATGGCGCCGGCTTGACAAAAATAGAAGACAATAAAAGAGTGCGGAATGAGTTGAACCAGGTCTTAGACCCAGATAGAAATGACGTGGTTGGTAAAACAACCAACGAAATAATAGAGGAAAATCTCGGCTTGGCGCCGGAAATAGTACCCGGAGGGGCATGGTTTAACTCGAAACCCCTTAAGATTGCCAATCTGCGCGGGAAGGTAGTCCTTGTTGATTTCTGGACATATACGTGTATAAATTGTATCCGCACTCTTCCGTATATCAAATCTTGGCAGGAGAAATATGCCGATAAAGGTCTGGTGATAATTGGAGTTCATACACCTGAGTTTGAGTTTGAAAAATCAGCCAGTAATGTAAAAAAAGCGATTGCCGATTTTGGCTTGAAATACCCGATCGTGCAAGATAATAACTACGCGACATGGAACGCTTTCGACAATCATTACTGGCCGGCGAAATATTTTATCGATAAAAACGGTAAAATCCGTAAAACTCATTTTGGGGAAGGTGAATATGACGAATCGGAAGAATTTATACAAAAACTACTTGCCGAGACGGGAGAAAAAGTTTCTTCAATTCCGATTGCCAACCCGACATATGCCGTGGCCGCACGGACACCTGAAACTTATGTGGGTTACAACAGATTGCAGTATTATTCTTCTCCCGAAAATGTATTGCCGGATAAAAAATCAACTTATACCGCGCCTACAGAAATACCACTCAATACCATCGCTTTCCGGGGAGAATGGACCGTGGGTGGTGAATATTCAAAACCGGAAAAGGGAGCGGTTCTTTATTCGGCCTTTGAGGCACAGAATGTATACCTGGTAATGCGTCCGGGCAAGAAGGTGAGCAAGGTGCGGGTGTATTTGGATGACAAACCAATCAATGTAAAAGAAGCGGGGGAAGATGTACGCGATGGGGTTGTCGACATAAATGCTGATAGACTTTATGGATTAGTGAAGTTGCAAAAGTCAGGAAAGCATATTTTGAAATTGGAGTTTGTGGATGAGGGGATTGAAGTATTTGCGTTTACTTTCGGGTAATGAAATCGGAGTATTCAATATGTTTATAATCATCTGTGCGCCTGTATAAATCATAGTAAAACAGGTAACCGCAAATGAAACACCGAAATAAGAAGCCAGTCTCCGTTGTTTATTATGGCTATCTAACATATCTGCAAAAGGTCGAGTATCGGTGATCACCATACGTGGAAGAGATGGAAGCCATAGTCGGGGAAAGAGGCTGTGAAGCGTATCGTCGAGCTTGTCGTATACGGCTATATAATCTGCTTTTTTGTCACGCATAAGACGGTTGAAATTATCTTTGGAAATATCGGCAAGTACGTCGGTATGTCGTTTTCTTTTCTTTTGATACTCGGGCAACACTTGTTCCCAGTCGCCATTGTAGGTATTTAATAATTCTATAATAGTAAGACAGTCATCAAAGGCCGCTGAAACTCCTTGTCCATAAAAAGGAAGAACCCCATGAGCGGCATCACCAATAAGTACCATCATATCCTGGTAATACCACGGCTTGGTATATATACTCACAAATGAACCTTCCGGATTTTTGGTGAGACAGTCATAAACATGAGGTGCGATAGGCGAGAGCAAGGGAAAGTATTTAGTAAGGTATGATTGCACGGCTTCGAGAGTTTGGAGATTTTTGAAACCGCCTTCTTTTTTGGGAAGTAGAAGCATGGCCGTGAATGACCCGTTGTTATTGGGAAATGATATGACCACATTATGTTTCCCTGGCCAGATGTGTGCGGCCTGGGGCGCAAGGTTTATTTTTTCTGCGTAGACCTGAGGTATAAATATTTGTTTATATGTCCAATCGGAGTACTCCTGAACATGAGACATATGTTGAGCGGTTTGCATGTATGGTCTTATTTTGGAATTGACTCCATCAGCTCCGATCAGGATGTCAAAGGGTACTGTGGAGTAATCTCCAGTTACCGTGTTTTTAAGTACCATTTTTTTTGCTCTCCGATCGACTGAGGTGAGCGATCGATTGAAATGAATAGAAATTTGCGGCATGCGTTTGGCTATTTTATAAAGTGCTTTAAGGAGCGAGGCACGCTCGACAACGAGATATATATGTTTGTCGTTGTCAAATTTTGAATAGGTAGGTTTGGTAAACTGACCGTGGCAAACACCAGCTTGGAGTGGTCTGAAAACCGGTTTTAAGTCTTTCCACAATCCAGCCTTTTTTATAAGATCAACTCCATACCTATAAAAAGTTAGGTTAAATGATCGATTCGAGTTCTGGATAGAGTAATCTGAATACGAAAACTGTTCGTAAAGAGTTACTGCGTAACCCTTCTTTGCCAGATTAATTGCCATGAAACATCCGGCAAGTCCTGCTCCGATAATAGTTACTTTTTTAGGTTTAGAAATTTTCATAGGTTGAAAATATTATTCTATATAGTATAATATTATAAGATAAATTATTGTAAATTACAATACGTAAATATTTATGAAATTAGATTCTCTTCAGCTTCACTTTATATCTTCTGAAAACGCATCCGAGGCACTCCTCATATGGCAGAAATTAGAAAATAATTTGGGCGTGAAAAATATCAGTAATTCTGTTGAATGGCTTAAAAACTGGATTGCAATATATGGCGATACGGTTTCTTACCGTTTTGTTGTTGGCGTTTGTCAAGGACAACCAGTGGGCATCACAATTATTACTGAAGAAAAAATGAGGCCTTTACCTTTGCCGGTGCGGGCGTTTCATATCGGTACAAGCGGTGAACCATTTTCTGACGCGTTGCAGATGATCCGTAATACCATATTGGTTCATGAGCAGTATAGGAAAGAGTTCATGAAGGCTATTACTGAAGCAATAAATGTTGAATCAAAGTGGGAGGAGATGGTATTGCATGAATATGAAGAAAAGACCGCGGAAGATTTTATTGATGTGGTTGAATCAGAAAACCTAAAATATTCAGTTAGAAGGGAAGCATGTAGATTTTTTGATTTTACTGCCATTAATAAAACACAGGATTCTTTCTTGTCCAACTTCAGTCGTGAGACACGCTATACGATACGCCGCAGCATACGTGCCCTGGAATCTGATATCAGCATCGAATGGGCGGAGAATACAGAGCAAGCTTTTGATATTTTGGATGAACTTATTGAGTTATATAATAAAAAATGGCAGGCGCATGGTAAAAAGGGAATGTTTGCATCTTCCCGGTTTCTCGCGTTCCAGAAGGAAATTATCCGTTCTTCATTTCATAAAGGATCGATTATTTTATGTAGAGTAAAAAGCAGTAAATATGGAACACTCGGCTGCTTGTATATGTTTGTAAACAATGGAATGACAGTTGGATACCAAATAGGACTGCGTGATTTTTCGGAGATACCGCTCGATACGATCAATAAGAAACGATTACGTATAGGGTTTATTGTGCATAGTAAATGTATGGAAGAATGTTATAAGCGAGGGATACGAGCATACAATTTCGGCGCGGGTGAATATGCTTATAAAAATGAACTGACAAACTCAGTTTCGTATAGCGTCAGTATTTCGGTGCAAAATAGTGTTAAGCCGAAATTGAGAGAGGCGATCGTGAGTATATATGGTTCTTCGTTGTTTCAGAATACACTTCATACTGCGCAAAGGTCGTTACAGTTAGGCCTTCACGCCGCATTTCTTCTCCAATATGGAGGAATAGGCATGTTCCTGAGAAATTTGATTACGGCGTACTAAGATTTATCTCAGAAGTGAAGATGTTTTAGGAAAATACGTTTTTCAATAACACGAATGCCCGGTCGACATCGGCCGTTTTGACGATAATCGTATCCTCGTTGGAGGTAGACACAACTTCGATAATATTAACTTCTTCCCAAGCTAAGCTTTTGAGAAGGGTATAGTAAACTCCGGGAGTCGTGACATTGCTTGTTGGTAATTTGATTGTAATTGCCGAAAGATCGCTTATAGTTGAAATAATCTCTGATTTACTGAAAAGCTTCATGATCTGGCTTTGCAGGCTTTTGCTGGCGATGATAGTGCTTTCGAATACTCCTTGGGTCAGTGTTAGGAAATAGCTTTCCTGAATATCTGCAATTTTCCCCATACGGTGGATAAGCGACATCGCCGGCATATGTTTGATCGTCACTTCAAATAAGTTGGAACGGACCATCATCTCCGGAGGTTGACTGAAGATGGCATCGAGGTCGCGGCGTTTTCTTATGTTTTTACCCATGCGTTTGAGCGCCATCACGATCGCTCCATCTTGTACCGGTTTCATAAGTTCTTCCTGAATCCGGGGTTTATATTCCCGGGCGAAGGCGGAATAGTTTATCAGCCCCTTGCTTAGCCCTTCTTCAAGGAGAGGAGTTGTTTTAACTATTTTTTGTACTACTTCGGGGACGGTTATCATGTTGTATTTATAACATTTATGTTGAATTTTGTCAATTATGTTTAAAAAATTGACTTAATATATCTGGAACTATAGAATTCGATATTAAATATTTTTTCAACTTATGGAAGATGTCTTTAAGATAAATCAACAGGTTTCGCAGAAATTTCCGTCGATCTCGATAGGTATAGCCGTAATAAGGGAGGTCGCGGTGTCTGGCAGAAATGAAGATTTATGGAAAAATATTGAGGAGTTTATTCATGAGAATGCCCACCTGACAAACGAAGAGATCGGCTCATATGGCGAGGTGCAAAGTTATCGAAAACTATATAAAGAGATGGGGGTAGACTGGCATTCGCGAAGACCGTCGCCCGAGGCATTATTGCGGCGGATTTCTAAGGGAAAAGGATTGTATCAGATCAACACTTGTGTCGACGCGTACAATCTCGTGGTCCTCCGCAACCGGGTATCGGTAGGTGCTTTTGACATTGATAAAATGAGTTTGCCGACGGAACTGCGCTTTGCGGCGGATGGAGAAAGTATCCGGCTTATCGGCGACCGTGAGGAGACGAAATACAAGACCAGCGAGCTGGCCTATTTCGACCGTTTGGGTGGCTATAACATAGATTTCAATTACCGGGATTCCGAAAGGACGGCGGTGACGGAAGTAACCAAGAATATATTAATAAATGTTGACGGAATTTATGAAATAAGCCGGGAACAGGTCGAGCGGACACTTGATGAATCGATTGCGGAAATTATGAAATACTGTGGCGGAAAAGTAGAGATGTCGGGTGTCGTCTGTGCGAATTAGAGCTTAAAAATTTTTTCTGTCGGTATTTTTTGAAAAGCAAAACCAGGTAGCGGCTCGGAGCAGATTATGGAAATTTTTTCTGAGCTGTAGGCACGCAGATTGTAATACTCCGGATGGGAAGTATAAATAGTCACGGCATATTGGTTGTCGCCGTCGTTCAAGCCGATATTGAGCGCCTGTATTTGCCGGCTATTATTTCGGAGTAAGTTTACTACATTATTGAGGGCGGTCTCCGGTTTGTTTTCCTCGAGTTCTTTTTGAAGGAGATTCCAGATTTTTTGGGCGCCGATTTTGCCGGCGACCGGGAAAGGCAAGTTTACACCTTTTAGTAGGCCGTTGAAGACAAAGGCGTATTTGCCTGATATGTATGGTTGGTTGTATTCGAGAATTCCTTTTTGGCCGGGGAAAGAGGCACTCCGGGCATGGGCCAGAAACAATACACTTTGTGGAATTTCTGTAAACGTTTGTTCGCATTCCCAGATAGGCTTGAGAGATGTCTGGACTTGCCATATCTGTTCATTTGATTTCCAGGCGATTCCCCAGCCGTCGCCCTGCCAATCGCCGTCGAATGTCCGGCTGTTTTTACACATTTGGGAAAACCGGCTAAGAATCTCGGCCGGCTGGATCGGTTTTTCGGATTTTATTTGTATAAATCGGCACATTTTGGATAGTAATCAAATAAATTGTTCAATGCGGACAATTGAATAGATTCTTCGGCTTATCGTTATTCGCCTCAGAATGACAGTGAAATGATC
>CAYMOO010000031.1:9590-12954 GCA_964392185.1 uncultured Gammaproteobacteria bacterium | reverse complement strand
GATGCCGATACACTAAAAAAAATAGAAAATAAACTATTAGACTCGCTTATAAAAGACACCGAAGAACATAAAAAATATAAAATTTTCTTTTATCTTAGCGGCAGAGCCGCGATTAGAAATATAATTGCCGCATTGAATTTGCCGCCGGAGAGACAAGTGATAGTGCAAGCCTTCACCTGCGCAGCCGTTCCTCTACCGATTATCGAAGCTGGTGGAAAGCCAGTTTATATCGATATCGAACCGCAAACGTATTCGATGGATCCGGTCGATCTCCAAAAAAAAATTAGGCCGGACACCAAAATTATTATCCTGCAGCATACTTATGGCGGCACACCAGCCCATCGCAAAGAAATTCTCAAGCTCGCTGCCGAAAAAAATATCACAGTCATTGAAGACCTCGCTCATGGATGGGTAAAAAACAACTTAGATGGCCTCAATAGCGCAATTTTATCTTTCGGCCGCGGAAAATCATTATCCTCCGTATTTGGCGGTGCGATAGTAACTAAAGATACAACCCTCATCACTGCTATCGAGAATTCTACACTGCCGGATTATCCGACAAACTATTTTATATTTAGAACTCTCTTGTATAAACCATTAACGATGCTTATAAAATCCACCTACGACATGGGCATCGGCAAACTACTTCACAAAATCCTCAAATCTACCGATCTTTTAATTCCCGAAATTACGTCACGGGAAAAATCAGGAAAATTCGATGAATTATTTTCAAAGAAATATCCATACGCCCTGATGCGTCTACTCGAAATCCAACTCGATCGATTGCCCCGTTCGGAAACGATGCGTAGGCGGGCAGTCGAAATTTATAGCCATAATGAAACGAATGCACCTCTCACCAGATTTCCCCGACAAATTCCAAACAGAGAAAATACAATAAAAAAGATGGCAAAAGATAATATTTTTCTTGGCAGCTGGTACAATAAACCGGTGGGTGGAGTGTCCTTTGACCTGGAAAAAATATATTATATAAAAGGATCCTGCCCGGTGGCAGAAAAAATATCCCGCGAAATTATCAACCTGCCGACACTGATAAGCCAACAGGAAGCAAAAAAACTTATCGAATCAATATGATAACCAAAATAGTGAATAACTACGATGAATGGCAAAAATATTTCGAAATGGCCGGATCACCATCGTTTCTTCAGGCATGGGAGTGGGGCAATGTACAGGAGAGACTGGGATACCGCGCCGACCGCATGGCCATATTCAACACCAACGACATGGATCGTCCTCTCCTAATCGCTCAATACATATCGATAAAAGCCAAGCGCGGCCGCATGATATTCGCGCCCCACGGACCGATCTTTCTCACACGAAATAAAGACGAGATCGATGAATCTTTTCAGATATTCATTAAAAACTTACATAAGCTTGCAAAAGGTAATTTTTCTTTCTTAAGAATTGCCCTTGGTTCTCCCACTTCGGAGGAAAACCTTATTCTTCTCAAAAAAAACCGTCTAATAAAAGCGCCTATTTATATGCATGCCGAACGGATGTGGGTTCTGGATATAGGCGGAAAATCAGAAGACGAACTACTTTCCGGAATGCGTAAAACCACCCGCTACAGTATAAAAAAAGCCGCTCGTGACGGTGTTTCTATAAAAATACGCACCGATGACGATTGCATCGCAGATTTTCAGAGAATCTATAAACAAACCGCCGAAAGAGAAAAATTTTCACCTTTTTCGGAAAAATTTATTACGGCGGAATTCGAGGAATTCCGAAAAACCGGCAACGCCGTATTTCTTTTTGCCGAACACGAAAATCAAATCCTTGCCGGAGCCTTGATACTTTTTACAAAATCCGGTGCTTTTTACCATCAAGGCGCGTCTACACACTCTAAAATTCCCGCTCCTTATCTGCTGCAATGGGAGGCTATCAGACTGGCCAAATCTCGCGGATGCCGCATATATAACTTCTGGGGAATACTACAGGAGGGGAGAACACCCAAAAATTGGGGCGGTCTAAGCCTATTTAAGAAAGGTTTCGGTGGATATCAGGTAGATTACACACCGACACACGATAAGCCATTAACTCTTAACTATTATATTACCGCCGTTTACGAAAAATTCTTAGCCTGGAAGCGAGGAGTTTGAATATCAACAATATTAAACGACGTTACATACTATCCGATCAATTACCGAAATAATTAGGTGGTCTTACACGCTCCAGCACATACAATCCCAACAAACTATGGTTTTCTCCGCTTTTTACCGTAACTGCGGCTTTATAGCCGCTGGCAACAACCGCCGCTTCCGCAACACCATCGTATTTTCCCAGAGGATAAGCGAATGAGTCGATTTTCACGCCAAACCAAGACTCTAAAATATCTTTGCTGTCAGATACCTGCCTATATATTTCCTTCTGGCTAAGCTTGGTTAGATCCGGATGATCCATCGTATGCGAACCGATCTCCACCAATCCGCTTTTCAATATCTCCTTTATCTCGGCTTCGTTCAGAAAATCTTTTCTTCCGATGTAATTAACAATCAAGTAAACGGTCGCCTTCATTTTATATTTCTTCAAAACAGGAAAAACATCCTTATAGAAGTCTTCGTAGCCGTCGTCGAAAGTCAACGCAACCGCTGGATAGCAACCTAGATTCGGATGATTTAATATTTCCGGTATATCACGAACGAATACCGTATTCTGTCCTTCGCTTTCAATGCGCATGAGCTGCTGTTCAAAAGTATACGGAGTAACATTCATCCTTGCACGGAGTATGTCTTCCTTATCCTCGATATTCTCAACATAATGATACAGCACAATAGGTATCTTCAAAGAATTATTTGCCCCCACATGAGTCTTGTAGGTCTCGATACAATTTCGAGACAGCTTATTAACCGTCTTTGTATGAACAGTGGCCTTCTTGGGCGAATTTTGAGGTCTATATCTGGTAAATGTACAAAATAGAAGTAAAAAAATGGAAATTGTACCGATTACAACCAACAGCAATTTCTTGACATACCCCATAAACGCATTATAACGCATATGTTTTAGCTCTCCCCTTATTAAAATAATCACAAAAGGGAAGTCGACCATATTTATAGCATTAAGACAAGATATTTTCAATTAGTAAACTAAAACCAAGCCTAAGTCCCGGCAAACCCAAGAGAAGTGCCCAGATATCTTTTATAAATGTTTATTAACGATTAAAAGTACGAATTAAAAGTGATACGAATTATAAAGTCAAAAATACACTCCTCCATCGTCGGTGAAGGTATACGTCGTAAAAGATACAATTTACGACGTTATATATCCATGATTCTCCCAGTTTTGGCTGTATGAAATTTAGTTCGACGGTACTTTGTTCATAGACACATACTTATCGAAGTAGCGGTCA
>CAYMOO010000031.1:0-9580 GCA_964392185.1 uncultured Gammaproteobacteria bacterium | reverse complement strand
CGTTGACAATATAAAAAAGGTATATTAGCATACCGGCACTTATTTTCTTATATTAAACAAACATTCAACTCAATATATATTTATAAATGCCTCTTATAATTATATTATTTACAATTCAATGTCTGAAACTTCACCCCCTTTCCTCATATCTATACATAATTACTTTTAGATTGTTATATGCCTCCATTTATTAATTTATATCTGAAGTTAGACACAGTCTAGTTCTAAGCACTATCATTTTTAGAGCGATGTGATAATCCACATATCTAATCATACCTGGTACGTTATAATGATATCAATACTTATCCACAGTGGGGTTTAGCTTGTCGTAACTGCCTTTTCAATATAACTTACCTGATGTGGACATGCGAAGATTAATACTCTCCCTAAGCAAGTGATACATTTGTATCACGCCATACCTGATGAAATTGTGCATTTAGTCCTATAGTAAATGAGTATTTATACAATAATTACACGTTCGTAGAATTCACGTCCGTATAAAATACTATAGGATAGTATATTCTCTTCTGCCCCACTCCTCTACTCCCCGCTCTTTACCAGATATAACTTACCACTGGATAGACAAAAAAACGATTATAAATACAAATATCACCACAAAAACATACTCCCGGATAGTCTGATTAAATAGCTTCTGATCGGAGTAATGATAAAGTATTCCAGATAAACTGTAATAACAAGCGGTCAAAAAAAGGGCTACTATAGTCGATTTTATGGCCAAAAACTGAAACAGAAACATGATCTGAAGAATAATTACCGCAACAATAAAAGCGTAATTTTTTACTGTTCTATCAATATAAACCTTAGGTTTCACGCTCCAAAATAACTGTATCCCTAGCGCGTAAATCAATCCAAAGGTAATAACTCCGTTGACAACGATGTTTTGCTTAAATGAAAACAATACATTAAACGCAAGAAATGCTATCACCGTCTGATATAAATAATTGACGGAAAACGCTGCGCGGTAAAGCTGGAGGCTGCGGGCAACACCGACATTGAATATGTTGGATGCGAGTAATATCGCATATATAGAAAATCCGTAGCTGAACATAAAAGGCAGACGGGTAATCCAACGAACAGGGAAAAGAAAATAAAATAAATACGCGACAATCGACCACAAGACTGGCATTATAAACAACATGGTCCATTCTACTTTCTCTATACCCTCGAGAATAGCAAAAAAAGTGAAAAAAAAGGTGGCGACAATAAGTATCGGTATAAATATCCAAAACTTATCGAAAAGAAAAAAAGTCGAAAAAAGCATTATTGCCGATAAAGATAAGGTAGCAATAACAAACCTTATTCTTTTTTCCACTTTTCCCAGTACCGGTGTCAATTTTTTTACTACAATAATCATGTTTTATCTTCAAACTCAGCATTGGTATATACGGCATTAACGTCATCCAATTCCTCAAGAGCCTCGATCAACTTCATTACATTTTCATGCTCATTTGCCGATACAACCACATACGATTGTGGAATAAACTGCAGTTCCTGCGATAGAATAATAACACTTCCCTGCTTCGCGGCAATCTTTCCGGAATTGCCAAAAGGTATCGTAATAATATAATTATCATCTGACACTTCTATATCATATGCACCCCAAGACTCAGCCAAACGCAAAATTTCTTGTTCGTTATTGACCTTCAAATAAGCGGTTATGACGACACAGTGGCGAAACAGATATACAACCGAACCGACGCTGCCCAATTTTGCATTATGTCTATGTAGTACATTCTTTATTTCAGAAATTGTGCGATTTTCATTGTCCGATAAAGCTTCGACATAAAGAACTACCCCTTCCGGACCGAAAACCTCATAATACAGTTGTTTAAGCTGACTCTTATCTTGGCCGGACGCCTTGAGAATGACCCTTTCAATGGTGTCCTTAGGCATGTTGCTCTGCTTAGCCTTCTCAATCGCCAATCTCAACTTCACGTTTACATTCGGATCAACGTCCCCACCGCCTTGTTCGATCGCGATCATTATGTGTCTCGAAAGCTTGGCGAATGCAGCGCCTCTTTGCACATCTTTTAAGCCCTTCTGTCTTTTTATTTGAGCCCATTTGGAGTGTCCTGCCATACGCTCAGATTATACTTGACATAAGGCAAAAATAAAATATACTTTACCTATCCATGCAAAATACAGATATTGAAATTCTCGAACAGCAAGCAATCGATTGTGCAATAAATCTCAACTGGACTAAAGCAATAGAACTAAACGAAAATATAATAAAAATAGACAAAAAAAATATCGCCGCTTATTTGCGGCTTGGTTTTGCCAATCTCCAATCGAAAAAAATCAATGAAGCCAAAAAATACTATTTAAAAGCCATCAAGGTCCAACCAAAAAACCATGTCGCCTTGGAAAATTTGGAACGCATAAAAGCCATAGAAGGCCGAGCAAATACGCATTTCAAAAAAGAGAAAACTCACCTAAATCCAACTTTATTCTTAGAAATGCCTGGTAAAACAAAAACAATATCTCTGGTGAATCTCGGACAAAAAAAGGACATTGCGACTATATCAGTTGGTCAAGAAGTTTTCCTAAGAGCAAAAAGCAGACGAGTCGAGGTGCGCACCAAATCCGGTGTCTATTTGGGTTGCTTCCCCGATGATTTATCGAAAAGACTCTTATTTTTCATAAAAGCAAAAAGTAAATATAGCGCCTTTGTGCAAGAATCTTCTCTAACAAAAGTAGTCATTTTCCTCAAAGAAGAAATTAAGGGATCACGAGTGAAACACCTCACATCTTTCCCAGCCAACTTTCAGTCTGCGCTCGATGACATCACCGAATCCGGATCTGAACCCAAGGAAGATAACGAAAACGAGGATGGAGATTCGACCGACGACGATGAAGATGAAGAAGATGAAATACAATCATTGGCCGAAAAACTGCCTGAGAAAGTAGATGACTCTATCTTAGGTATACGTCAAGAGAACGATGAAGAAGATCAGGAAGAGTAATGCTTGATTTTATCTTTAAAAATAAGGATCGACCCTCTTATCTTTTTTCTTAAAATTAAATTCTGTATCTCCCTAGGCATTTCCAAATCTCGCATAGAATAGAGAGCAAGAAAAAAAGAGAGTAGAAAAATGATTAAAGCGGTGGCCATAGTATTATATTTCCCAAGATTTCTCCAACTTGCCGAGTATAATTATTATATCATACAGATCTGTCGGTCCAAATTGTAAGTCACAGTGGAAAAAATCAGCGATTTTTTTTGCGCTTTCACTATGCTTCTCGAGTCCTTTTTTTTCACGGATAAGACAATTTTTTTCATTATCGAAAGTCATCTGGCTTATATCGCTCACATTCACTCCCTGACCGGCAAGTATACGACTTATAGCCGAGGCCGATCTGTACTTATCTGAATATTGTATTTGTACAATTTTTCTTTCCGATCGTATAGGTTGGGAATAAAAATACCCCTTATAGCGTTTGGCAAATTCATCAGCCTCGGAAAATTTCAACTGTCTTAAGGAATCTCCTCTTTTGCTTAGCAGATAATACAAATATATTTTATCCATTATCGAACCATTGGAGTGCATCGCCATAAACTCACCCAAAGTAGGTTTGTCAAGCTGTTTGTCCTCACTAAGTTTTCCATAATATATTTTTCCTTCATTACTATACAAATATAAAGTTATGAACGAAGAGGTTGCGGAAGAAAAACTTTTTCTGAAAATATCAGGGTCTTTCTGAAGCGAGGACAACTTCCCCACTGCTCCAATACGATATTCGCCATACCCGCCAGGAATCTGTATTTTCTCATCCGGATCGAAATAAGTATAATAGTCAACACCATCATCAAGCCCGATAGACAGAAAAAGCGGTTCGGAATTATATAAAATAATATTTATTCTATTCTGTTCGTGCAAAATTATCGACCGGCTCCATATATACCATATAAAAAAAATAAATAAGCAAACTATCAAAATCGGAGCCAACGGAATCTTCCTATTTTTAAGTTGCTTATTTTTCATCGTCGATAATTTTCTCAAGCGATCCCTTGTTCTACCTTGAAGTGTTTTATACTAGTCACGGCAGCATCGCGCGAGACGTTTTTTAGATGGAACAATTTCCTGATAATTGATAATGAGGCCTCCAATTCGGGCTGAATTATAATATCGACTCCAAGGTCTTTAAGTCGGGCCTGATGATCGTGCCGATGTATCCGACTTATAACCATAATGTCGGAGCGGAGTTTTTTTGCATTCAACACTATCGCTTCCTGCGAAAACCGATCGGTAACTACGGAAACCAGCGCTACCGCGCGATCGGCTTGAGCGAAATCAAGTATATCTATGTCTGTGGGATCACCATATATGGCGTTAACCCCTTCTTTTCTTGCTTTGCTAACTATATTGAAATTATAATCTATCGCGATAAACGGTATATCGGCGAGCATCAACGCCCGACCCACATAAGACCCCACTCTTCCATATCCACAAATAACCACATGATCTTTTATATCCATAACGTCAATAGATAACTTATCGGGATCGATTCTTTGGTTTAACCCACGCTCCAGCCACGGTAAATACTTCAACATAAATTTGCGGATCGTCACATATATCGCATCTCTATTATTCACTATGAATGGGGTGCATACGAGACTTATTAAACAAGCGGAAATCGTCACCAAGTAATTATTCCCATCGAGCACTCCACCGCTTTTGGCCATAGTGAGCAATATAAATGCGCTTTCGGACACTTGAAACAGAAGCAATGCCAAATTTAAAGATATACGGGTGTTGAACCGGAAATACAAAAATATAATCAATATCACCAGTCCTTTAACTGCCATAATAATCAGAGTAAAAACCAGTATCTGAGGAAGATTAGAGATCACCATAGACAGGACAATATGTGTCCCGATGTATACAAAAAAAATGATGGATAAAATATCCCGCAGTGGTCTTATTTGGGAAAATATATGGTAATGTTCACTTGTTTGAGATACCAATACGCCTGCGATAAACATTCCGATAAATATCGGTATTTGAAAGCTGGTGCACAAATAAGCTACCAAAAATATAAACAGAACGATAAACACATTCATCAGTTCGCGAGAAATACCGGCAATTGCATTGAATATGTGCACAATACTCTTTTTTCCGACATAATACATAATGGCCAGAACAAATGCCGACTCGATAGTCGCGACGATGATTCGCGGGATCAGATCTATCATCGACTCACCCCCGCTCTTCAAAGAAGTAAATACTATGATAAAAGGGATGAAGGCCAAATCTTGAAACATGAGGATACCGATGGCCAATTCTCCAACAAAAGAAGACTCCTCGCCTCTTTCCTGGATGATCTTCGCAATGAGCGTGGTCGATGAAGAACTGAAAGCTATGCCGATGAGTATCGCCTGTAAAAATGTGAAATGGAAAAAAAGAGATATTATAGATATAGCTATAGCCGATAGAGTAATCTGAAGTATTCCACCTAATACTATATACTTACGAAGAGCGATAAGTTTATCAAAATTTACCTCGAGACCGATCGTGAACATAAGCAAAAGTATCCCGAAAAAGGCAAACTGACTGACGAATTGGTCGGTACGAACGCTTGGAAAAATAGCACCCAATGCGATACCTCCTATTATGTAGCCGATCACCGAAGGCATTTTAAGCAGTCTCAATACCAACGCAATAGAGAAAGGTATAAAAATAAATAAAAAACCGGTAAAAAAAATATCTGCTGAAGGTTCAGGCATATCTAACACTCATGATAGCAGAAAAATTATCTCCGGAGCTTGCTTTCACACACCACACAATATCTTGCTTCGGGCAATAACTTTAAACGAGCGAGCAAGATAGGATCGTTGCATTTTTCACAATAACCGTATCTTTTTTTTGCTATTTTTGAAAGCGCCCGATCGATATCGGCGATTTTCTTTTCCAAATCGTGTACCTGCGCTTCAACTACCTGGTGATTCTCCTGCTCTCTTACTTCAGTGTCGACTGCTGCGTTATCTACAGCTCTTTCCGGATCGAGGAATGGATCTTGTTGTCTTATTACCTCCATCTGATTCTTGGATTTGTCTTTTTCTTCAGTCATCCGTTTTTTTTGTTTTTCTATAAATTCTTTGGTGAGAGTTTGTACCATATTTATTTTTTAAACTTTCTGAAAATTTTACTCCTAAAATAATATAAGAAGTATACACTTGTTGTCAAGAGTATGGTCAATAAAATTACCGATCGTGCCAAATTGGGAACTATCGTCGGTTCGATTTCTTTCAAAAAATCGGTAACCAAACTAACAAAAGCGCCATACCAGCAGAAAAAAAATAAACCCGAACCGACCGAAAAAATATTACGTCTTATCTGAAACAGTAACTTATATGCAAGATAAGCTCCCAAAAAAAACAGCAGGGCTTCATAAAAACCAACCAGATGTCGGTAACCGTCAAACCCGGCATATCTTACAGCAAGTATAAAAGGAGTTTTTCGACCCACTTCTACGCCGGCAAAAAAACTACCCAGCTTCCCTATTGCAATTGCCAGAAATAGAGCGGGTACGACATAATCCACCACCTCCATGAAATGAATTTTATGAGTGATTGAGTACAAATATAGTGCGATTGCGGCACCAATTATTGCCCCGTACAAAGACATTCCGGGATAACCGTTTATAAAAATAAATTTAGATAAACTCAGTCCAAAATCGGCAAAATGTATTACCACATATGCCAACCTTCCAACTAACAACCCGATACCCAACGAAATAAAGACACCATCGAAGACATCTTCTTCTTTATACGAACTAAACCTAATTGTTTTCCATACGAGAAAACATCCCCAAAAAAAGGCAAGCATAAGAAAAACACCGAAGGTGTATATCTTCAGACCGGAGATATTTAATAAGACAGGTATCATATTACAAATTTAACAGCTTCTTAAAGTATGGTAATATTATACCAATAGTATATAATCTTCCAATATGAAGAATCGACCTCTAAAAGTGGGCCTTGATCTTGATGGTGTCATCTTATATAATCCCGCGCGTATTGGCAGACCGCTAGTTACCTTCGCCAAAAAATATATCCTCGGACAAAAAAAGAAAAAATTTACCGTACCCAAAGGTGCGATCGAAAAAAAAGTCTGGGCCTGGCTCCACAAAACTAGCATATTTCAAGCAGCCGGAATGGATGAGATAAAATCGCTCACGGAAAAAGGATTAATTGAGCCGTACATAATCACGGCAAGATTCAGCTATTTAAAGGATGATATCGAATCTTGGCTGAAAAAAATCGGTGCTCAAAAATTCATCAAGGAATGGTACTACAACAAAAACGATGAACAACCTCATTTATATAAAGAAAACATGCTCAATAAGCTCGGGATAGATATATATATCGAAGATAATTGGGATATAGTCACCCATCTCAACCAGACTTCCGTCAAAAAAAAACCGGACCTGAAAGTATTGTGGATATATAACATATTCGATCGAGTGATCCCCTATCAATACAAATTTCCATCGCTTAAAAAAGCGGTTGAAAAAGTACAAACATTGGCAAATCAATATGACTAGTCTAAACGGCAAAAGAATAGCAATAACAGGAGCGGCCGGATTCCTCGGCTATCACTTAGTTCATTTTTTGGAAAAACAGGGAACGAACTTAAACCTCATAGATATCGCCGAATTCCCACCCCAAGAATATCAAGGTCCGTATAATTTTTTTAAAACGGATATCCGCGAGTACAAAAAACTTCTTGAATCCATAAAAGGTTGTGACTACGTGATCCACGCGGCCGCCGCTTTGCCTCTTGCAACCAAGTCAGACATATATTCTACCAATATCGATGGAACGGAGAATGTACTTAAAGCATCGATGCAATCAGGTGTGAAGCGAGTTGTTTACATTTCATCAACCGCAGTATACGGAGTCCCCGAAAAACATCCGATTGAAGAATCGGATGCCAGAGTTGGTGTCGGACCATATGGCGAATCGAAAATTGCGGCCGAGGATCACTGCTTCGCGTATATGAAAAAAGGGTTAGGTGTCACCATAATCAGACCGAAAACTTTCGTCGGGACGGGTAGGCTGGGTGTTTTTGAAATTTTGTTCGACTGGATACATGACGGTAAAAAGATCCCAGTTATCGGAACTGGTAAAAACCGCTACCAGCTTTTGGAGGTAGAAGATCTTGTCGAAGCTGTCTCAAAAGTGTTAGAAATCGACAATAACAACCTTAACGATGCCTACAATATCGGAGCAGAATCGTTTATGACGGTAAAAGAAGATTTAGAAGCCGTATTCAAATTTGCCCAATCTGGCTCCAAAATTTTTCCGACACCTGCCTGGCCAATAAAAAAGGCACTATATATTTTCGAAAAATTAGGCCTCTCCCCTCTTTCCCAGTGGGTATACGAGACGGCGGATCGTGATTCGTTCGTTTCCATCGAAAAACTAAAAAAAGCCATTTCCTGGCAACCCAAATACTCAAACAGCGAAGCGATAATACACGCTTATGAGTGGTATCTCAAACACTACGAAGAAATAAAATCAAGAAAAGCGGGTACGACACATACCGTCGGCTGGAAACAGGGCATTTTAGGATTGTTTAAAAAGTTGATGTAAGGATGTTTCTAAAAAGAGTTGCGATCATTATCATTCTCTTTCTGGCACTTGGCTTACGTTTATACGGAATCAACTGGGACCAAGGATGGCATTTACATCCGGATGAACGCATGCTCATAATGGTGGCCGACCGAATAAACTTCTTCACCAATCTCAATCCAGACTTTTTCAACTACGGTACGCTGCCAATTTATATCCTTAAAGCGGTTTCCCAAATCATACAGCCGTATACAAAATTCAATGTTTCCGGATACGATGGCTTACTGGGACTGGGAAGAATAATTTCAACTTGTTTCGACCTGGCGACCATATTGATTATTTATCATATCGCCTTGATATTGTTCCAGCGCAAACAAATAGCCCTAATATCTTCTCTTGTTTATACATTGGCATTCTTCCCGATTCAGAATTCTCACTTTTTCGTAGTCGATGTTTTTCTCAATGCGTTTATATCAACAACTGTGCTATTGAGTCTGCTTTTTATCAAAAAACCAAAATCCTACTATGCGCCATTATTGGGCTTGACGGTGGCAGCCGCAATTACAACCAAAGCGACGGGTATTGTTCTTCTCCCCCCAGTGTTATCCATACTTTTCATCCGTCCACTCATACCCTATAAACATAGACATCTTCTTTCGTCTGTTGTAAACATAGTCCTTTTCGGTGTTTTTTGTATTGGAGGGGCTTACATCTTTATGCCGTACGCTTTCAATCCGTACTTCTCAATCGGTAATTTTATAAACTACCCCTCGCTTTCGAGCCTTCTCAACCCCAAACTGATACAAGACATCACGCTTCAAATCCAGATGAACTCCAATCCTTTCATTTTTCCATATACGTTGCAGTACGTGAACACCACTCCCTATTTCTATTACATTAAAAATATATTTCTGTACGGACTCGGGCCGGTTATTTTTCTCTTATCGCTTATCGGCGCCGGCAAAATTTTTTTGGTAAAAATAT
>CAYMOO010000030.1:0-12975 GCA_964392185.1 uncultured Gammaproteobacteria bacterium | reverse complement strand
AATAAATAAGTTAATGATTTAATATATTAGATATAATATATGTGTATTTTGAGATAATTGGCGCACAGCGTGGCTTACTTACTTCAAAGTATGAATTTGTTCTTTTATAACTTGCGAAGATCTAGTATATAGATGGATAGGTTTTTTATCATTTTATAAATGATTAGAAATCTATCCATCTTAATATTTTTCATCAAGAAGAAGGGGGTGGATAGTACATACAATATAAGAGGAGTTTCACATGTCAGCAACGATAATCCGCGAGGGTTTAGTCGCAGCCGGATTTAACGATTCGGGTCAATTTGAACAGAAGGAAGTCGCGATTGTACTAGGAGGCGTCCCGGGGGAAAACGGTGAATGGTGCTTCATCGTGAAGGGTACCAGCTTTTGCTGGGTCAAAGGACTCGAACAAGGCCAAGGTTACCTTTTGTATGAGTATCCACTACATGGGTCTCAAGATACCTGGCAACAGCAAATCGAGACCTATATGGGAAAAAACCCCAATGAGCAGGATGAGCATATTCAAGTAGTTGCAGGAACGAAAATTGCTCTCGCTCAAGACGATTTCTTTATCATCGCAGAATAATTCGCAAGTTCTAGGAGAGGATCAGAGTACTTAAGGTTGTACAACCTTAAGTACTCTTTTCTTTAATATTGATTAATAAACACAAAAAAACCACTGTCAATAAATTGAACAGTGGCTTCTTTGATTAAGTTCTTATTTAAGTTCGACTTTGGCTCCTGCGGCTTCAAGTTTTTTCTTGGCTTCTTCGGCAACGTCTTTTTTAACGTCGGTTAAGAGTTCTTTTGGAGCTGATTCTACGAGCTTTTTAGCGTCCATAAGTCCAAGTGCCGGCTGGATTTCGCGTACTGCCTTGATAACGTCGAGTTTCTTGTCGCCTGCCGCTGCAATAACAACGGTAAAGCTTGTCTTTTCTTCTGCTGGGGCGGCTGCTGCTCCTCCGGCTGCTGGGGCGGCTGCCATCATCGGGGCTGCGGTAACGCCGAATTTATCTTCGAGATATTTGGCTAATTCCGCCATTTCTATAACACTTAATCCTTCAAGTTCTGTCGCTAGTTTCTGAAGTTTTTCTGATAATTTTGCATCTGTCATGTGGTTACCACCTCCTTACGGGTATGAAAATAATTAACTCTGTTTCGATCTCTCGTTTAATATATAAACAAATTTCTGCATATTGTACTTCATGGCGTAAGTGAAGCTGCTCATCGGATTTTTCATGCCGCCGATAACTTTGGCGATCAATTCGATTCGCGGTGGCAGTTTGGAGATTTTTACCAACTCATCTGAGTTGTATACATTTCCATCCAGAAGTCCGAAGCGGAATTTGAAAGCCTGCTCTTTATCGGAGAATGCCGTGATCGAGCCAAGTCCTTTGCTCCAATCTGATCCTAATTTTACAACGGCGGTATTGTCTTTGACATCTTTTGAATGTGGGAGAAGGTTTTTGAATGTTTTTTTGGAAGAAGCCAGCTGATTGAGCGCTTTTTGCAAAATGCTATTCTTGACAACCTTTACACCTGATGAATTTTTTCTCAGTTCTTTTCTTAGGTTCTCAAGCGCCAAATGCTTGGTGTTACCAAATTTAACGAAGGTTATGTGTTCGGCGTCCTTTAAGAATTTAAGGATTCCGTCCAGTTGTGACTGTTTTTTTGTGCTTGCCATATTTCACTCGTACAGGAAACAATTATTAATGACCACCTGTAGTCTCTGTGACAGTTTTTTATTATACGTGATTTTTTCCCGTTTGCAACTTTTTGATTAGACTTCGCTCAAAAGTTCGCGTAATGTCTTGGGTCTGTTTTCATCTTGCCCAGACGATTTTTTTTGTTTTTTCGATTTGGCCGAAGTCTTGTATGTTGCGGCAATCTTCTGCTTTCTGGCGAAATCATCGGCACGTCCCTTGGTGTCGAGAAGTTTTTCTTCACCGGAATAGAAAGGGTGACATTTTGAACATACTTCGACTACGATCGATTTTCGGACCGATCCGGTAGTAAAGCTGTTCCCGCATGAGCAGGTAACAATTGTATCGCTATAATATTGGGGGTGAATTGATGCTTTCATATTATTTATTCGGAAATTATACCACATTTTCCGGGGTTGCAATTACTTTATCCCACTTCCCTTCCCCGATAATATCTTCCAGATTATAAAAACTTTTTCCAATGCGATGATCCGTCAGTCTGTTTTGTGGGAAATTGTATGTTCTTATTTTATCAGATCTTTCGCCAGTTCCAACGTTTCTTACGAATGAGTTTACGATACCCTTCTTTTTTTCCACTTCAAGCTGATATAGTTTACCCATAAGCAGGTCGAGTGCGATTTTACGGTTTGCTTCTTGGTAGCGTTCCCGGCTTGCGGTAACAACTATTCCGGTTGGCGTGTGAGTCAGGCGTACGGCGGTTGAGACTTTGTTCACGTTCTGGCCTCCATGTCCACCGGCTCTATAAAATTGCCATTCCAGATCGCTTTGATTTATACGGACATCTGACTGTATAATCTGGGGCAATACGACAATAATGGCCGTTGAGGTATGCACACGTCCTTTTCTTTCGGTTGACGGTATACGCTGCACCCGATGTACACCTGTTTCGTTGCTGAATAGTTTATAAGCGCCTTCTCCTGATATCTTTACTATAGTTTCGTCAAGAAAAATGCATTTGAACCCTTTTCTTTGGGCAAATCGCAAATAAGACTGTAATAATTCTTTTTCCCAGATCTTGGACTCATCGCCGCCGACACCTGGCAACGCTTCTATTATTACTGTATTTGGATTTATTAGCATATTATTTGCTGTCTGTAACTTTATCTTCGTTTTTTTTCTGATTTATATAATTGTAAGCGTGGCCTATTATAACGGTTCCCAAGGTCAAATACCCCGCGATCGTTTTGTCGAAGTATATCAAAATTCCGGATAATATGATAAATAGTATGGTTATGATGAAAGCTAGCCTCATCCCGGTTTTTTCATTGGCGATGTTGGAGTTGATGATATCTGATTCTATTTGCCGCCGGTGACGCGACTGGTCTTCCGCCATTTTAAGAATCCGGTCGGCGGAGCCTTTGAGTATTTTTTCGTATCCTTCCAGTATTTCCGGATGTGGTAAGGGTCCATCGAAAACACTGCTTTGATATTCTACGATGTTATTGTCTTCTTGTTTATTTTTTACCTCTTCTATTTCTTGATTCATATTGATTTATCGCTCCGGCTATGTCTTTGCCAACGAAATTCCAATCTTTTTTTAGAGCCTCGGAGTCTGCCGAATTTTCGTTTTTATAATTTTTATACTTATCTATTAGGCCATACTGGTCGACAAGACGGGCTGCGCCTTTACTGCTCGACGGTTTATTCAGTAAGTCGGTGGAAAAAGGAATATTTGTCATAAATTTGTCGTCAAAGACTTGAGGAGCGATTCCTGGGTTATTTCGGATTGTTTCCCTGTATGGAGATTTTTCAATTTGAGATACCCTCTTGCCGCTTCCTCCGGTCCAACAATTATTACATAGGGAATATTATTTCTATCCGCGTATTTCAGTTGTTTGTCTATTTTATAGGGCGGATGTGAGAAAACATCGGTATTTACACCGTTTTCCCTAAGTGACGAAGCGATCGTTAATGATTTATTCAGCAATTCGGGTGAAAACACAGTGACCAGTACCTTGGTTTTGGTTTTGATATCGGGGAATAGTTTGAACTCTTCCATAGCGTCGATGGTCCGGTCAAAACCTACCGCGAACCCAGTTGCGGGGATCTCTCTGTTTATGAATTTACTTACTAGTTTGTCGTATCTTTCTCCGCCCAGTACCGAACCGGCAGAAAAGCCGGGAATGACCACTTCCCATATCGGCCCCGAGGAATAATTAAACGATCTTGCGATTGTCGGGTCGAACTGGTAGTGATCCTCCGAAATTCCAAGTGATTTGAGATATTCGAATATATGCGTTATCGCTTCGGTCGGATTTGCCGAAAGAAGACTTTCGAGAGTTTTTCTGGCGTCGGCTCCGGATAAACCTTTTTTGACAATTTCCTCTATTACCCCCTCACGGCCGATTTTGTGAATTTTATCTACTGCAACGATTACCTCATAGGGAACATCTTTATAGAGTGAGCGGTCATTTATCCTCACTACATATTCCTTAAATCCGAGCGCTTTGAAAATCGCTAGGCTGAGCGCGATAACTTCTGCGTCGGCTTCCGGACCGCTTACTCCGAATATATCGGCATCGCATTGGAGGAATTCTCTATAGCGTCCTTTTTGTGGTTTTTCCGAGCGCCACACTGATTGGATTTGATATCTTTTAAATGGGAAAGATAGCTTATCATAGTATTGCGCTACAAAACGACACGTTGGGACTGTTTGATCGTATCTTAAGGCCACTCTGCGTTGCCCGTGATCTTCAAAATGCATGAATAGCTTTTCGTCTTCGCCGATATTGCCGGTAAAAGTCTCCAGATATTCGACCGCCGGAGTTTCTATCGGTGAGAAGCCATATCTTTCGAAAAGAGACCTAATTATGCCGATCGCATACTGTCGTTTTAATGCGTCTTCGGGCAAGAAATCACGGAATCCTTTTAACGTCCTTGGTTGTATCGTTTGGTTTGTCATGTTGAGATTATATCAAAGTATTATTTGGCTTTTTCCAGTTTTATATTTTTAGTTATCTCTTCCCCGTCGATCTGGTTGGTGTCGTTGTCTTGGTTTTTCGGCCTCCAGATTTTAAGCTTTATATTGTCTCCGACTTTTTTATCGGCGATAATAATGCTCAGTTCGTCTTTATTGTCGCCTTTTATCTTTTTACCGTCGGCTTCTGTTATTATGTCTTCCTCTTGTAGTCCGGCTTTGGCCGCAGGTGACCCTTCGACGACTTCGATTATATAGGCACCCGGCGTGACTCCCGCAAGAATCGCCCGTTTACGTTCGATCATCTCGTATCTTACTCCCAGGAATGGCGTATCGAAGCTGCCGCCTTTGGCTTGGAATTTGTCAATTCTGCTCTTAACGATATTTACCGGGATGGCGAAGCCGATATTTTGTCCTTCCGAAGCAATGGCCGTATTTATCCCGATTACTTCCCCGCTTGAGTTGAGGAGCGGTCCGCCGGAGTTGCCGGGGCTAATAGCCGCATCGGTTTGGATTACATCATCGAGTTTTTCAACATAGCCTTCATACGGAGAGCCGGCGGTAATACCCCGCCCGAGACCGGAAACTATACCTGATGTTACTGTGTTGGTAAATTCCCCAAGAGGCGTACCGATGGCGACCGTTATCTGGCCGAGCTTCAGTTTGGATGAATCTCCCATTTTCAGCGGTTTTAATCCGTTTGCGTCGATTTTCAAAATAGCGATATCATTGGAGGAATCTCGATATATCTGTTTGACTTCATAAGTTTTCTGGTCATTGGTCAGAACTTTGTATACGGCTTCTGTATCGTCGACTACGTGTTTGTTGGTGATAATGAGCCCATCGGAAGATATTATGAATCCGCTTCCGATATTTTGCTCTATTTTTCTTTCTTTCCCCGGCACCCTTTTGAAAGGGCTGAATGGGTTGAAAGGGTCGATGTCGAATGTATCGTTGGATCTGGTAGTTTTACTGATACCGATCGTGACTACCGACGGTATGGAATCTTCTATTACTTTTGTTATAACCGATTCCTCGTATACGACCTTCTGGCTGCCCGGATTGATGATTGCCGGAGGTGTTATCTCCTGGATGTATTTTTGTACATCTAAATTGGGCAAGAGATGATTTTTTTGACCAATGATCAAAACGATTACCAGTAGCGCCAATAGTATGAGTAATTTTTTCATATGTAGATGAAGAATTTGTAAAAAAAGCAACGCAACTATTTTAATACTGTATCTATGGCTTTTTCAAGTTGTTTGTCGACCGCGGCGGAAGAGCTGGCTTGCTGCTGGTCTGTCGGCAGTTCGACTGCTATATTGGGCTCGATTCCTTTCTTGTTTATCCAGTCACCGTTCGGCAGTATCCATTTGGCAACGGTCACATGGAGTCCGGCGTTCCCTTCAAGGTCGATAGCTTCTTGTACCGATCCTTTACCGAAGCTTTTTTCACCTATGAGCTGTGCCCTCTTATAATCACGAAGTGCACCAGATACGATTTCCGAAGCAGAGGCCGAACCTTTATTTATCAGAACCGTCAGAGGAAGGTCGAGTAATTTACCTTTTCTCTCTACATGATACTCCCTTGATTCACCCGGAGTCGTCGATTCTTGAGTGACCACTTTTTTACCTACGGGCAGGAATTCCGAAGCGATATAAACGGCGCCTTCCAGATAACCGCCCGGATTGTCTCTCAAGTCAAGAACCATGCCTTTTATTTGTTTGCTTTTCCATTTGCTGGCAATTGTGGTTATGGATTTATCCCACTCCATACTTGTGCCTTCACCGAATTGGTTGATGCGGAGAACAGCAACTTCATTTTTGAAGTCGAGTTCGATCGATGGGATATGTATCTCGTCACGTGTAATTTTAAGAGATAAAGTTTTGTCTTTTCTTATTATATCTAGTGTTACTTTACTCCCCTTAGGACCACGGATTTTTTTCACTGCCTCGACAAGAGTCCACCCGTGGACATTTTTTCCGTCGACTTTCGTAATGATGTCGCCCGCTTTAGCTCCAGCTTTCTCCGAGGGTGAATCTTTAAGCGGTGAGATGATAACGATATTATTTTTTTCGTCAAAACCGAGCTGGGCTCCGATTCCTTCAAATTTACCGTTGAGATCTTCTTTGGATTGCTGATTCTCATCTGGAGTCAGGAAAAAAGTATAAGGATCTTCTATAGATGCGGCAATGCCTTTTATAGCGCCGTATACCATTTTTTGTTTGTCGATTTTGCTTTTATCGACATATTTTTTTTCCAGAATATTCCAAACCTCCCACATCATGCCCAAATCCACATCGGTACGCGGCTCCGCCTTTGAAGAACTCAAAAACGGATTTATATTTACTTCTTGGCCAATATTTTTTGATTCCGGGACCGATCTGAACTGTCCGATTTTATAACCGGAGCCAAACAGAAATACAGCTGCCGATAGGATGAGAAGGATGGTGGTTACTCGATTGTTTTTCATTGTCGATTATCGATAGAGATGTATTGTACCTTTATTTTTGTCGGTAATGCAATAGGGTAATTGTTTGGGGTCGAAGTTTTTCAGATCTTCTTTGTTTTCGAGAATTGCGTAGGGGATGTTTGGCTTTTCTTTGAGAGTTTTTGAAGTGATAATGCCAGCTCCTCCCAAGGCTTCAATTTTGGAAATTTCAAACGATTGCAAACTATCGGTAACTACTATTGAGTCTTCGATGTCGTTTTCTGTAAGAGAGGGTAATGTTGACGAATCTGCCCGTATTATCTTTCCACCAAAACTGCCTGTCATACTTTTAGCGTCTATTGTTTTTGTATCCTCGACTTTCAGGTCGATTGCCGTCACCTCCCCTTTTTCATTTTTTGTAATTTTGGCTATCTCTCCCCGGAACCAAGCGGTTTTATCGCGACTTTGGTCTGTTTCCGATTCGATAACCAGATAACCTTCGCTATGGTTCACTTCCCTGATTACGCCATTGTGTTCACTGTGGTAGCTTTTTCGGGTAAAAACACCGGCATGAAAAGCGATAATATCGCCCTTTTTTACCTCTTCACCGACGAATTTTTTCAGTACGGTGAAAATTTTTTTTGAGTTGATATTGAGAATATTTGCCAAAGGCACCTTCACTTCTTTAGTTATTTTCCCCTTATATAGAGGTGTATTAAAGTCCACAAGATCGCCTTCTTTTATAAGTACATCGGTATCGGCAGGTATCGAAATTGAGAGAAGCATTGAATCATTATAGCAGGGTTTGATGATTGTATAGGTTGTTTTTTGATCTATTTTTACATATAATATATGTGCTTTCCTAGCGAAGTATCTTAAGATAAAAGGAGGTGAGACCATGGCAAACACTCCACCAGTTACAGCAAAGTGTGCTAACTGCGGAGACTGGTACCCCATCGAAATAATGATCGATGGATTGTGCCCAATCTGTAGTGGCGCATGTCAAGAAGAGACTTCTGCTGAAAATCAGGAAACTGATGCAAATCAGTCAACTGATGAAGAAGCAGATGCTTAATCTGCTCAAATGACAAAATTCCCATGTCGGCTAGGCGGCATGGGATAATTCTTTTTTTGTCGTTATTAGACAGATCCCTGATAGGAAGTGTAAGGGATAAGAGCCAGATATCTGGCGTATTTTATGTGTTTGGTGAGTTTTCTTTGGTGTTTGGCACATACTCCCGACTTCTCGCGGCTGGCGATTTTATTGCGGGGAGTGAGAAACTTCACTATGTTGTCTACGTCTTTGTAGTCGGGATTGGTTTTATAAGTACAAAAAAAACACTGCATATATTTAATAAATATTAAAATGGTATATCGTCTACGTTAACGGTTTCATTTTCCGGTTGTGGGGCTGGGATCGACTCTTCATGTTTTGGTTCTTCACTTGCATGAGCCGCTTCTGATTTTTTGTCGGTTTCCGACATTATGCCACTATCTGATTTCTTACCGTCATAAAAAACGATGAAGTCATCTAGGACAATTTCGGTGATCGATTTCTGTTGGCCGTCTTTTCCGATGAAACTACGGTAAGTGATTCTTCCTTCAAGGTATACCTTTTTGCCTTTGCTGAGAAGCTTGGCGCATAGTTCGGCCAGTTTTTGCCAGGCGACGATGCGATGATATTGAGTATCTTCTTTGGTTTGGCCTTCCGCGGTGGTCCAGGATCGGTTTGTCGCTATGCTGAAAGTGCATACTGCAGTACCCGCCGGGGTATATTTGAGTTCCGGATCGCGGGTGAGATTTCCGATGAGTAGGACGCGATTGAGTGAGCGGCTGGCCATAGATCTTAGATTATTCTTGTTCCGAGTTAATAAGTAAATACCTTAAACACTTTTCGCCGAAGTTGATTTTTTGTTTGAAATCGGTAACTTTAGCCGAGTCTAATTGGATTATCCAGGTATAGTAAAAAGCTTTATTGGCTTTTCCGATAGGATATGAGAGTTCTTTTTCTCCCCAAGCTTTTTCCGATACAACTTTACCCTCAACTGCTTTAAGAGTGGTTTGCATGCTTTTTACTTCTTTCTCGTCGCCGAGAAGGAACGTGAATTCATACGTATTCATAGATTGCTATATCATAATAGAGCGCTGCTAAAAAATCAAGAGGAGTGATATACTCATGAAATGGGACAAAAAAAGATCATCCTCTACGTATTGTCTACAATATTATTAATAAGCCTAGTATATACCAGATTTATAAATCTACGCTGGGGTCTGCCCTACCCCTTTCATCCGGATGAGCGGAATATGGCGGATGCTATTAGCCGAATAGGTTGTCCGGGTAATCCACTCATACCACGCCTGCTCAACTGTTTCGATCCGCATTTTTATGCCTATGGTCAGATAACTTTATATCTGGCATACGCTGTGGCCACGGTATATTCGTACATGAAGGGAACCGCCGGAGTGGTCACATTCGATTATGCCGTAATCGCACTCCGTTTGGTATCGGCATTTTCATCCGTGACCACCTTTTTTGTCATGATGCGGATATTCGAAATGATGGAGAAATCTCATCTAAAAAATATAAATAGGCTGGCCGCCATGTCTATTTTCGTGTTTTCGCCGGTGCTGATACAGTTTGCCCATTTCGGGACGACGGAATCGTTTCTGATGTTTCTATACATTACTATTGCATATCTGTGTTTGAGTTACTGGCTAAAAAAAACGGGACCGCTTAAATTCGTCTTTTTTGCCGCAATAGTATCTGGAATAGCAGTCGGGGCAAAGGTATCTTCCATTATATTCGCTATTTTACCGCTGGCTTCGATTTCCTGGACCAACCGCAGCCGGAAAATTCGGATAAGACTAATAGTGAAAAGGGCCGGATATCTGCTTTTATACATGGCTTTGACAGCCGGAGCCGCCATTGCAGCATCGCCCTATAACCTTCTTAATCTTCGTGAGTTCCAAGGCTCTATGGATTATGAGACCGGCGTGGCGCGGGGACTTATGAAGGTATTTTACACACGCCAGTTCGAAGAAACGGTCCCCGTATTGTTCCAGCTGAGATATTCATTCCCTTATGCTTTGGGATTTACTATTTTTTTACTTTCTATAGCCGGTTTTATATTTTTGAGCTTCAGAAAAAAAGAGGTTAATATATTGAGACTGGCCTTTCTTATCGCTTTCATACCCGCGTCTTTTCTCTATGCCAAATGGACAAGATTTATTGCCCCCGCTTACCCGATAGCTCTTATCATCGCCGCATCTTATTTTTGCGAAATGATGCAAAATACCATTGAATTTTGGAGAAGAACTCAAAGTAGATTAATCTCGGTTGTCGCATTATGGTCGGTTATTGCGTTATTCGTTCTTGCACTTTTGCCAGGAATTGCTTATTTGAGTATTTATACCGGCACCGATGTCAGATATTTGGCCTCGGCGTGGGTATACCGCAATATGCCGGAAAATTCGCTTATTTTTTCGGAAACGGCAAATGTTGTCGATGTGCCGATCCAACCACCGGGCGGTTTTGCCGACAAGACGATCATTCCCAAACCTTACCGATATATATCTTTTAATTCTTACGATGTCGACGACAGCTTTGTTCTACAACAGCAGATGGATGAGTATGTGAAAACGGCTGATTATATTTTTGTTCCTTCAAGGCGTGTTTTCATGAATCATACCTGTCTTGACGATAAAGGCAGGCGGTCGAAAAAGATGCTGCCGAGTGAGGAAAAAAGATGCCGCGACCTGGAAGCGAAATACCCCGTATTGAACAAGTACTATAACGATTTGTTCTCCGGCCTGTCGGGGTACGAAAAGGTCTCCGAATTCACATCTTTTCCTAAAATTGAGATTTTTGGTTTTAAGATATTAGAACTTCCCGATGAGGCAGCTGAGGAAACCTGGACGGTATTCGATCATCCGGTTATGAGAATATATAAGAAAATTTCGTTCAATAGATGAAGTTTTCTTCCGCATGGGCGACGGCGGCAGTGTAAGTTTTTTTGACCCGTTCGGTTTCGTATTTACTTAATTGTTTATCCCTCCCCTTTATACTGAGCCCCAGACCTTCAATCGCGCCTATGTTTCTTGCATTCATGGTTGCCCAAGTGGCAGCCACTAAGCATCCTTTATCGGTAAATGCCATCGAATATTCCCAAGCAAATGGCCTTTTGATACGTTCCTGTTTGTTTAGAGCGTGGAGGTTGTTATATAGTTCTTCAGACAATCCCGCTTCGTTATAAGGATTGAAGTTCTGTGGCTCGAATAAAGTATTAAAATCAGACCACCATTGGGGATTCAGTCCGTTGCTATGAGCTTTTTCCGAATAGCGGACGGTGGTATTATAGTCGGAAGCCTGACCGTACAAAAAAGAATGGGCTTGGCGCATTTGCTCGTGCATACTTAAACCAAATTCCCGCTCGAAGGCCTTGTATTGAGGGGTGACCATTTCTCTTGGTGTCAGAGGAACAATGGCGGCAAATCCTAGCTGATCGGCACCCATCTTTACACCGCTGCCGAAATGATTGGTTATTATTCCGCTCAACGGCTGACCGGATAGTTTCAATGCCAGCTCGTAGCTGATTCCTCCATCCCAAGGGCTATTTTGGCGGACAGCCATAATTTCCTCCGGATCCAAATCGCGTCCGGCGGCTGCGGCATGACTATGGTCGAAATTCACCGACATCGAATTTTCTCCGAGTAACGCTCCGACTCCGTGGCATTTTCCATATATTTCGGATCCGGTGAAATTTCTTTGGTAATAATCGAGAATCCCGGCCCGCATACCGTAAGCGTAGTTTTGCTCTGATACTGGAAGATCGTAGAAGGCGTGTATATATGGATCGTAAGTCATCTGCATCACATCTAGCGGACCCCAAGGGGCGCGGCATGAGCCGACTGAAGCATCCACCATATCTGCAACACTATTCTCTACTTCCAGTTTAGGAGGTTTCCCATACTGATCTTCGAGATGACCGAACTCAAGCACCTCGCCCAGGCGGTTTATAAGTAATATTTTTGATCCATATATATGGACGTACCAAGATTCGCCTTTTATTCTCACGAGCTCCGAGTCCGGTACTACCCTCCTTTTCACTCTTAGGGAAGCTTCCGGACCGTCGGCAGTCTCGATACCGCGCAGACGTAGGTCCGCTCCTTCATAATCCGGGCCCAGAACCTGAATGGGGGCGTAAATATCTATAGGCGGTTTTTGCTCACTGCCAAGAGTGATTTTTTGATCGGAGAAATCTACAGGTATGAGGGTTTTTTCCATTGATATTATATTGTTATATATACCGTTTGCTCTTAAATTGCTACGGGCATAACAGTCTATTACTCCGTTTATATGGAAAAATTACATCAGGAGTAAATCGTTATATCAACAGATTTATTATACAACATAACTATAGGTTTAATAACGATAAAAAGCTTGCATTTTAAAGACGAAAATATTAAATTAATAAAATATGAACATTCGTACTATATTGGTATCGGCTTTAACCCTGATTATTACTTTATTCGTAATAAAATCTTTTAGATTGGTGTATCCGATTGAAATATCCTCCTCGCAAAGGTCTACGGAATTTTCTATAGTCGGTGAAGGTAAAGTTGAAGCTTCCCCCGATACCGCCTATGTCGATGCCGGTATTACGGTTAATAATGCTCGCACAGTAGAGTTAGCGCAAACAACGATCAACGATGTAAATAATAAAATAATCGAAAATTTAAAATCACTGGGCATAGATAAGAAAGATATAAAAACATCAAATTATTCGGTTTATCCCAACTATTCTTACGAACAAGGTAAAGATAAAATTTCCGGTTATAACGGAAACGCATCGGTGGCTGTAAAAGTGCGCGATCTGTCAAAGATATCTGCCGCGATAGCACAA
>CAYMOO010000029.1:1214-13614 GCA_964392185.1 uncultured Gammaproteobacteria bacterium | reverse complement strand
GAGAATATATTTGTTTGTTTGGAGAAGACTATTTGTTTGGTGCGGTCGATGAGCTTATCCATGAATTATTAATTATACGAAACAGTAGCTTAATTTGACTATGAAAAAAATAATTCTGATTTTACTAATCCTAATATTTTTGTCTATATTTTTGTATTTGACTAACCGTAAGAAAACCGATGTCAAAGAGAAACCAGCCTCGGTCATGGAGCTGAAAGAGTCGGTTGATTCTTTAAAAACGGAGAATGAACAAGTCATATCAAGTACGGGAGAGCGACCATCGACACCGCTTACGTTGCCTAAAGATTTTGAGATTAGAGTGTTCCAAAAAAATCTGAATGGTGTTCGCGATCTGCAATTTTCACCGGGAGGGACACTCCTTGTGTCCGAGCCAAAATTAGGTCGGGTTCTGGCGTTACCGGATAGAGATAAAGACGGCAAGGCCGATGAAATTATAGTAGTTATTGATGGACTCAACAATCCACATGGGCTTGCCTTTTATAATCAATGGTTATATGTGGCGGAAGAAACAAAAGTTACTAGATATACATTTGATGAGGAGGATTTAACTGCCAAAGAAGGTAAAGATCTTATTTCACTTCCTCCGGGAGGTCGTCATAAAACTCGTAGTATAGCTCTCGACAGCAAAGGAAAAATGTATATATCGATTGGGTCCACGTGCGATGTGTGTTTCGAAGACAATGAGATGCACGGATCGATTCTTACGTCGGATAAAGATGGCTTTTTACCAAAAATTTATGCTAAAGGTTTGCGTAATGCTGTTTTTATGAAATTGCGTCCAAACACCAATGAATTATGGGCAACCGAAATGGGACGGGATTATCTCGGTGACGATAACCCTCCAGATGAGGTTAATATAATTCAGGAAAATGCAGACTACGGTTGGCCCATCTGTTATGGCGATAAAAAACATGACGATAAATTCGATCCCAAAGACAAATACAGCAGTCGATGTCCCGACACAGTAGCACCGGTATACCAAATTCCCGCGCATTCTGCGCCTCTTGGGCTCGCGTTTATAGCAAACAATAAATGGCCTGAAGAATATCAGGGCGATCTTTTGGTTGCTTATCACGGTTCGTGGAATCGCACCCAACCGGATGGATATAAAGTTGTCAGACTGCAACTGAATGGTCAGAGAGTAACGGGAGCAGTGGATTTTATCGATGGATTTATCATAGGTTCAGAAGCAAAAGGTAGGCCCGTAGATTTGGAATTCGGTCAAAGTGGAGCTTTATACTTATCTGATGATAAGGAAGGATTTGTATATATAGTTTACTATTCAGGGAAAAAATAGAATTTAGTAGCTAAGTATCAGATTTTTATCTATTTGCTCCAAAGAATCAAGGATATTTGCCGCATTATGAAAGTCGTGCGTACTCGAATGCTCGTGAGGTACGGCTATCACCTTCATCTGTGCGTTATAACCGGCGTTTACTCCATTTTCTGCATCTTCGACTACAAGGCAATTTTCGGGTAATACTCTAAGTTTTCTTGCCGCTTCAAGATATATGGCAGGATCTGGTTTGCTTTCTTTTACCTGATCGCTGGTAATGACCTCATCAAATCGGTCTGCGATTCCAAGCTCTTCGAGTACTTTTTTCACGAATTCTTCAAAGGATGAAGTAGCGATTGCCTTTTTTACATTCAAAGCATCAAGTATGTTGAATAGCTCCATAGCGCCATTTCTTAATTTTATCTCCGAAGTGCGAGACAGAAGTAATCGATTCCTAATCTCTATCAGCTCATTTACCGAAGTTTTTATACTCAACATCTCGCGGAAAATAGAAAGAGAAGACTGATTGTTTCTTCCCATCATTTTTTTTCTGATCTCTTCGGTTATCTCAGTATCGAAAGAATGGGCGAGTTCCGTATTTATTTCTCTCCATAAATTTTCTGTTTCGATAAGTGTGCCATCAAGATCAAAAATCACTGCTTTAATCATCGAAAAAGTATAACACATATCTTATTTTCACTTGACTTTTCAGATAAAATGGCGTTAAATGGTAGTATATGGTGTTTTTTGGTGAATATTCGGTATCATTCTCGGCTCCGGGCCGTATGGTGCTTCCAAAAAAACTTCGTGAACTTATAAAAGGCAACACTTTTGTTTTGGGAAAAGGTTTTGATAATTGTTTATCTGGATATGACAAAGAAGATTGGGAGGCGAGAGCCAAAGACTTGCTCACGGTTTCCCTTCTTGAGCGGGAGAATTTGGAAAAAAGAAGATTCTTATTTTCATCGGCTGTATATCTTGAGATTGACGATCAAGGAAGATTTGTTGTGCCGCGCAATCTCTTACAGTTCGCAATCCTGAGCGAAAAAGCGGTTATCGCCGGTGTGGGCGATCATTTCGAGATATGGGAAGAAGAGCGATGGAAGACCTATATGAAAAAAATAAAGGAATAAAAAATGAAACATACGCCAGTACTTTTACAAGAAGCAATCGAAGCATTACAGATAGTAGAGGGGGAAAAATATATTGATGCGACAGCCGGTCAGGGCGGACATATGATGGAAATTTTAAAACACAAAGCTCAAGTGCTTGCCATTGATCAGGATCAGGATCAAATTAACGCTCTAAAAAAAACATTCAGTAATGAAAGCGGGCTCACATTGGTGATTGGTAATTTTGCTGATATCGAAAATATAGCGAAACAATATAAATTCGAGAATGTGTCTGGCATTCTTTTCGATTTTGGGCTTTCATGGCGACAGTTGGCTGATTCTGGTAAAGGTCTTTCATACAAAAAAACAGAGGAAATATTGGATATGCGCTTGAATGATGAGGTCGACCGAACGGCGAGACAAATAATTGCAGATTATACGGTAGAGGATTTATACGAGATGTTTAGCCGCAACGCCGAAGAGTATCATTCCCAAGCCATTGCTGAAGAAATAGCCAGAGCAAGAATAAGATGCGAAATTGTAACTGTGGGTAATTTGCTAAACGTGATAAATAAAACATTGCAAAATTGCAAAATGGGGCACCGGCATGGAACAGATGTTTATGCTCGTGTATTTCAGGCATTAAGAATCGAGGTAAACGATGAGTTTAATGCGATTAGAAAAGGGTTGGATGGATCATTGAAAATACTCAAACCCGAAGGACGTATTGTTACGATTGCTTTTCATTCGCTGGAAGACAGGATTGTGAAGCAGTTTGTTAAAAATTATAAGTTACGACAAGCAAATAAAGGCGTTGTTAGAGGAGACCAAAGTTTTGGTTACTCAAGAAGCGCCAAAATGCGAGTCATTATAAAATAAGTATGAAATTTGTTATTAAGCATTTTATCTGGATAATAGTAATTGGTTTATTCGTGGTAAATGTTTTGGTGTTTGTTTCCGGGGTAAGGTTGAGTGATGAGATTATGAGCTATGATATAGAAACAAAGCGCCTTCATCAGGAGAATTTGGAACTGGAAAAGAGAGTATTTGATACCGGCTCGCTTCAGCACGCCGCCTCTGTTGCGGCTGAGATGAATTTTACTGAAAAAAGTACAGCCATATATCTGAATAACCAAAAATTCGCCTACAATAACTGATAAAATAAGTAAAATACTCGCGTATGATTAAATTACGCTTACTATTCGGTCTGATTTCTATTGCTTTTTTGGCGATCGCGATAAAGCTATTTTATATCCAAGTACTGAACTCAAGCTCTTATTCAAATGACTATATTAATGTAAAATCGCTACAACCGGAAAGAGGGCGTATTCTGGATAGAAACGGTGACTCTATAGTGGTGAATCAACCTTCGTATTTACTGTTTGCCGAACCGGCAAATATCACAAATAAATTTGAAGCGATAAAGAAACTCGACGATATTTTACATATGGGTGAGGCAACTCTCGAGTCAAGGCTGGGCGGCGGGAAGAAGTGGGTGTCAATAAGGAAAAATCTCGATGATGAAACTAAAGATAAGATAACGGCTCTTGGTTTGAAAGGGCTGGGTTTTGAAGAGTCAAGGATGAGGTATTATCCGGAGGCCTCTTTATCTTCACATATATTAGGCTTCGTTGGTCGTAATTCTACCGATGAAGAAACCGGATATTTTGGGATAGAAGGGTATTACGACCGAGAGCTTGCCGGTTTTTCGGGCATCATACGATCGGAGCAAGATCTTATAGGTCGACCGATATTTTTTGGCACGCAGCAGAGGGTTGATCCGGAAAACGGTCGCGATCTTTATCTGACGATAGACAAGACGGTCCAGCTCATAGTAAAGAAGCGACTAACAGCGGCACTCGAAAGTTATAAGGCTAAAGAAGGTTGTGCAATCGTTGCCGATCCGAAAAGCATGCAGATACTCGGAATGAGCTGCTTGCCCGATTTTGACCCTTCCAAGTATTACGATTTTGACGAAACATATTTCAAAAATCCGGCGATCTCTAATCTTTATGAACCTGGATCGATATTTAAACCGCTTATTATGGCTGCCGGAATCGAGGAAAAAGCGATAAAACCGGACGAAACATACATGGAAGAGGGGCCTGTAAAAGTAGGAGGCTACACTATCAGAACTTGGAATAATCAATATGGAGGCTTGACTTCTATGACTCAGGTTCTTGAACGATCGTCGAATGTGGGCATGGTATACATAGGCGAAAAACTTGGCCACGATAAAGTTTACGATTATGTAAAAAAACTCGGGTTCGGAAAATCTACGGAAATAGATTTGCAAGGTGAAACTAGCGGCTCCATAAAACCAAAATCTAATTGGTACGAGATAGATTATTCGACGGTTACTTTTGGCCAGGGGATAGCGGTGACACCGATCCAGATTTTGAGAGCATTCAATACGGTTATAAACGGCGGAGTATCATACCGACCTTATGTAGTTATGAAAACAGTAGGTGACGGTACCGAACATATTAGATCTCCACACGTCGATGCAAATATATATTCAAAAAAAACTTCAGATATTCTAAAAAAAATGCTCACCGATGTCGTTGAGCATGGCGAAGTAAAATGGGCAAAACCGAAGGGGTATACTTTCGGTGGTAAGACGGGTACGGCACAAATACCAATAGAAGGCCACTATGACCCAAATAAAACAATCGCATCCTTTGTTGGATTCGGCCCGGTGGAGGATCCAAAATTTATAGCATTGGTAGTCATCAGAGAGCCCGAATCTTCTCAGTGGGGATCGGAGACAGCCGCTCCAACTTTTTTTGAAATAGCAAAAGACTTACTTGCATACTACAATATACCTCCGACTAATTAAATATATATCGTGTGTTAACGCCTCAGAAAAAAGAAAGCAAGAGAATGATGAGAATGAGAAATAATAATATATTGAGAAAGCCGCTAAAGAAAATAAATACGCCTAGTGCCGATAATAACCACAGAATTATTATAAGACCGATAATTTCGCGGAAAGGTGAACCGAGTTTGGTGGCTATCCATATAAGAAATGCCATGACTAATATATCGAATATGCTTAGTGAACCGTTGAATAAATGAATGATAGGCATTCTGGCTATAGGAATATCGATATTGCCTATAATGAGGAGTATTATGATTATTACCAGTAACGTATTGGTGGTCATAATTTATTATAATAGCATATGCTGCAGAAAGTAAAGAATCTATACCATCTGTTACAGGCTCTTTATGCTAATCTGAATGAAGATTTCCCGAGTCGTGAGTTAAAGGTTATTGGTGTCACCGGAACCGACGGTAAAACAACAACGACATCGTTAATTTATCATATTCTGGTTAGTTCCGGGAAAAAAGCCTCGATGGTATCTAGTGTTTATGCGAAAGTCGGTGATACCGAATACGATACCGGCTTTCATGTAACTTCACCAAATCCAGCAAATGTGCAGAAATATTTAAGGAAAAGCGTTGAAAGTGGCGATGAATATTTTGTGCTCGAAACTACTTCTCATGGCCTAGACCAAAACCGAGTATGGGGTGTGAGTTATGAAGTAAGTGTATTAACGAATGTGACACATGAACATCTGGACTACCATAAGAGTTACGAAAAATATGTTAAGACTAAGTCGAAACTTCTTAAAATGTCCCGTACGGCGATAATAAATGCCGACGACAGTTCATATAAAATCATGAATAGTTTATTGAAAAAAACTCCTAAAACATATTCATTGAAGCAAAAAGCCGATTACAGTCTCCTTCTGTCGCAGGTTCTCAATATCAACCTTCCTGAATTTAACGAATACAATTATCTTGCGGCTTTTGCCGTGTGTCGAGAGTTGGGTTTAGAGGAGAAAGAGATATTTACGGCCATGAAAACATTTACGCTTCCTGCGGGGCGCGTAGATATAGTATTAGAATCTCCAATTACAGCAATTGTGGACTTTGCCCACACCCCAAATTCAATAGAGAAAATATTGCCATATGTACGTAAGCGATACCTTAAGGATGGTGGTAGACTGATTCATGTTTTTGGCTCAGCCGCACGCAGAGATGTGAGCAAAAGACCGATTATGGGAAGAGCAAGTGGCGCCAGTTCCGATTTAACGATACTCACCGAGGAAGATTATCGCGATGAAGATCCAGAAAAAATATGTCAAGAAATTGGAGCGGGGCTTGTAAATGTCGGTTTCGAACGTATCGAGGCCGAAAAATTTGGTAGAGAATCTAAAAAATTTACTGTCATTATCGATCGCGCTTCGGCCGTCAAGAAAGCATTCGAAGTATCCAAGCCTGGTGATGTGTTGATTTTTACAGGTAAAGGCCATGAAAAAAGTCTATGTCGGGGGAAAACCGAATATCCTTGGGATGACCGAAAAGCAGTGATAAACGAAGCCGCTGCCCGTTACCCGGTTAAATCCTAATGTATGGTTATTAAGTCGGTTGACGGAGTGAAATATCACTTCGGCGATAAGTCAGTCGAAGATGTTGAAAGTCTTCAGTTATTTCTTGATAAAAATAAAATCTTCTACGATAAGATTGTATCCGCAAAACAAGTCCATTCCGACAACATAAAAATTATAGATCCCAATTTTCAAGGAATATACGAATGCGATGGGCTTATTACAAGAGAAAAGGGTATAGTACTGACGTTATATACTGCAGACTGTATGCCTGTTTTTTTTATGGACAACAGCAATAAAACTATTGGCGCGGCGCACTGTGGCTGGAAGGGAACATATAAAAATATTTCTGCTAGGATGATTGAGAAATTTGTCAATATAGGATCACGATTGGAAAATATAAAAGTAACGATGGGGCCTGTAATAGGTCCTTGTTGCTATCCAATTTTTGGACGGAGATATGAAGAAATTATTGAAAGGTACGGAAAATGGAGTAACGAGATTATTCAATTTTACAATGGTAGAGCGGGGTTGAATCTTCTGCGTTGGAATTACTTACAACTTTTATCTTGTGGTATAGATCCTGCCCAGATAAATCCCACTGTCGTCTGCACTTCTTGCGAGAGAAAAAAATACTATTCATACCATCGCGGAGATCGTCATGTCCGTATGATCCATTTCATATTAAACGATAAAGGCGTCTGATATAATTTGATACAAGATGGACATTTTTAAGAGCCCCGGAACCATTTTTTTTGTGGGTATAAAAGGCGCGGCGATGGCCAATTTGGCAATCATTTTGCAGAAGATGGGTTGTAAAGTCGCCGGATCGGATAGTCCTGAAGAGTTCATAACCGATACCATACTTAAAGAAAATTCTATACACGTGTTTGAATCTTTCGAGTCCCATGTGCTGCCAGCAGATACCATTGCGTTAGTATATTCAGCCGCTCATGGCGGTATCCTCAACAATCTAGTGCTTAGCGCGAAAGAAAAAGCTATTATGCTTTTACACCAGGCTGAATTGATCGCGATGATAATGTCACAATTTACACAATCCATCGCTGTGTGTGGTACCCATGGAAAAACGACCACTTCGGCATTTATCACTTATGCTCTTTCGAAATTAGGAGCCAAACCAAGCTATATGGTAGGAACTTCGTCATTTTCAGGTATGAATGGCGGCGACTTCGGCAGTAAACCATATTTCGTAGTTGAGGCCGATGAGTACGCCATTGATCCGCCTCGTGATAAAAGAGCGAAATTTCTTTTATTCCAACCTAAAGTCATCACAGCTACAAATATAGATTTCGACCATCCCGATGTGTATGCCAGCATTAAAGAAACTGAGTTGATTTTTGATATGTTTTTTAGAAAAATAGCCGAGGGTGATGGCAGTGGTAAGCTTATTTTGTGTGCAGATGATGTGCGTCTGATGAATCTTGCCAAAAACTATCCGGAAAATAAATACGAGACCTACGGGTACTCATCAGGATCTGATCTAAAAATATTATCATCTCTCACAGATGGTCAGGGGTCCAAGTTTACTCTTGACTATAAGGGAAAGAGGTTAGGCGAATACGATATCGTTTTATACGGAGGTGGACATATAATCAACTCGGCAGCCGTCGTATTGACGCTTCTCAATTTGGGATATAGTTCGGAGGATATACGTAGAGCTATAGGCGGTTTTAGTGGTGCCAAAAGAAGATTTGAGCTTGTTAAGCAAATGGGGAATATATATCTTTTTGATGACTATGCCCATCATCCGTCGGAGATGAAAGCGACTATAGCCACGGCCAGAGCAAGATTCCCTGGAAGAAGAATTGTTCTTATTTTTCAGCCACATACTTTTTCCCGTACCGAGTCTTTGAAAAAAGAGTTTCTTGATGCTTTTTCGAAAGCAGATGTGGTATTTCTTTCCCCTATTTTTGCGTCGGCAAGGGAAAATGCGAATAAAGACTCGATCACATCTGAGAAGTTGGCGGAATCAACTGTAAATGTAAAGTTATTCGAAAAAGCTGAAGATTTGGAAACTCTACTTAAATCAGAATTACGCGAGGGAGATGTTGTTTTTACCATGGGAGCAGGAGATATCTATAAAATGAAAGATACGATCATAAAAGTTATGCAGGAATTCAATGGAAAAACTTAATATAGTAGAATCCAAAAATATTGAAAATTTTACGACCATGCGTTTAGCCGTTCTGGCTAGATATTATTCAGAAGTACAAACTGAGGACGAATTTGTAAAAGCGATGAAATTCGCGATGGATAATAAATTACCTTACGTAGTAATTGGTGGAGGTTCAAATATCGTATTTAAGAAAAATGTATATGATGGACTGGTTATAAAAAAAAGATTGAATGGAATAAATTTAGTCGAAGAAAGTGAAGAAAGCGTATTGATACGTGTGGGCTCGGGAGTAATCGTGAGTGTTCTTATAGATTATTGTCAGGGCCATGGCTTTTCGGGTTTTGAATATCATTTGGGATTACCGGGTACTGTAGGTGGTGCGATCTATATGAATTCCAAATGGACCAGGCCTTTAAGTTATTTTGGAGATAATTTGGTTTCTGCGGAGATATTAGATAAAAATGTAAATCGAAGAAGAGAAGAAAAGGAATATTTCGAGTTCGCTTACGATTACAGTATTTTGCAAAAATCAAAGGAGATTGTTTTAACGGCGGATTTTAGATTAAACAAAGATAATCCTGAAATCCTTAAATCGAGAGCAAAAGCTAGCCTCGAGTATCGAAAAAAGACACAGCCTTTCGCAGTGGCGACCAGCGGATGTTATTTCAGAAATATCTCAAAATCAGATGCTGCTATGCACAACTTGCCGACTACTTCAGCCGGCTATCTTATTGATAATGCCGGTCTGAAAGGAAAGTGTGTGGGGAAATTTAGAGTATCTGACAAGCATGCAAATTTCATTATCAATGAAGGTAAAGGAAAACCGGAAGATTTATCGGGGTTGGCTAGTATAATTAAAAAACAGGTTTTTGACAAATATGGTGTCGAACTTGTCGAAGAAGTTATTGCAATATAAATGGAAAATGCATATATCATAAAAGGCGGTAAACAACTAAAAGGAGAGATTAAACTTTCCGGCTCAAAAAATATCGCGCTCAAGATGTTAATTGCGGCACTCATGTTTGACTCAGTGGTAGAACTAAAAAATGTGCCGGCTATAGACGACGTGCTAGAACTTATACATCTGATAAAACTTTTAGGAGGGCGTGTATCAATGTCGGCTCAAGGGGATGTAAAAATAGACGGCAGAAAGCTGAAAGTAAATAAAGTCGATCTGCTTCATGGATCGAAGATAAGGGTTTCATTTATGTTTTTTGCGCCTCTTCTTATGCATTTTGGTGAAGCTTACATACCGAACCCGGGAGGTTGTCGTTTGGGAGCCAGATCGATAGATCGAATCGTCGAAGGACTGCGCGCAATTGGAATAAAGGTAGATTATGATTCTTCGACAGGATATTACAAATCGCAGATTAAAGGTAAAATAGGCGGAAAATACAGTTTCCCAAAACCTTCGCATACGGGCACGGAACTTCTTATCTTGGCAGGTTTGCTTACTGATACCGCCATAACAATCGAAAACGCAGCTCTTGAGCCGGAAATAGACGAATTGATAAAATTTCTAAACGAGGCCGGTGCGTATATAAAAAGAGAGGGAAAAACGATTAATATATTAGGTAAAAAAAATATCCAGCAAAAAAAACCATTTGCCGTTGCATCTGATAGAAATGAGGCAATTACATTTGCGGCACTTGCGATAGCCACACACGGAGACATTAGGATTGGTAATATCGAAGAGCACTATATAGCGTCTTTTGTAGATAAGCTAACAAAAATCGGCGGTGGAGTGGAAAGACTTTCGCACGATAAGTGGCGTTTTTATTATAAAGGCGATCTAAAATCACTAGATATTACCACTGAGCCATACCCGGGTTTCATGACCGATTGGCAGCCATTCTGGGCAATATTAATGACTCAAGCGCAGGGTAAGTCTATATTACATGAACGGCTATTTGAAAATCGTTTCAGTTATGTTGATGAGTTGTGCAAACTGGGAGCAAAGATAGAATACGTTGATGTAGATATAGAGAATCCTCACACGTTCTATCATTTCAACTTTAAGCCAGGAGAGAAATATCGGCAAGCAATAGCGATATATGGCGGACAAGATATGCATAACGGTGTAGTGACAATTGCAGACCTGAGAGCTGGAGCTACTTTGGCTATCGCCGCACTTGCTGTTTCTGGGGAAACAGTTGTGAACGGAGTCTCCAATATAAAAAGAGGATACGAATCTTTTGTTGAGAAGATAAGGTCATTGGGAGGGGATATAGTCGAACTTTAGCTTATATTGGTGTATAATTTCAGAAATATGAAAAAAATCACAGTTATTGGCGGAGGAACCGGTACTTTCGTTGTACTATCAGGCTTGAAAGCCTACCCAGTGGACTTAGCAGCCATTGTGACAATGATGGAGTCGGGAGGTTCGACTGGGAGACTGAGGGATCAGCTTGGAGTACTGCCGCCAGGAGATTTGAGACAATGTTTGGTTGCGCTTTCTGAAGCCACTGGTTTATGGCGTGAACTTTTTTTATACCGTTTTGAAAATGGAGATTTAAAAGGTCACAATTTCGGAAATATACTGATATCTGCTCTCGAAAAGGTATCCGCCAATTATGATGAAGCAATAGAAACTGTTAGTTATGTCTTAAAAACAAAAGGCCATGTAATGCCGGTTACTTTCGGGAAAGCAGACTTGTGCGTGCGATATGAATCTGGAAAGGTTATTAAAGGGGAAACACACATAGACGAAAATAACAACGAAAGTAGTCGCATTGTAGAAGCATTTCTGGAGCCGAAAGTAACACCCAATCCACGTGCAGAAAAACGCATAGAGGAAAGTGATTACATCATTGTTGGTCCTGGCGATCTGTATACGAGCATAATTCCTGTTCTTATTGTCGATGACTTGCGATCCAAAATTCGTGAAAGTAAAGCGACTATTGTCTATATCATGAATATGGTAACGAAATCGGGCCAGACAACCAACTATACTGCCATGAATCATCTCACAGATATTGCCCACTATCTGGGAAGGATGCCGGATGTAATATTGGTCAACAATGGACAGGTGCCAGCCGATATCGTCACTTGGTACGAATCGCACGGTGAACACAAAGTCGAAGACGATCTTACAAAGGAAAATTATCCCGGTACCGTAATAAGAGAAGATTTAGTTGATCGCTCCCAGGTGCAAAAATCATCGGCCGATGAGCTGACACGAAGTATATTACGGCATGATTCAGTTAAAGTGGCAAAAGCACTGGTTGATAAAGTGTTTGCGTAGTAAAATGGAACTATGATACGTCACCACGCAGCATCTTTTAAGAATGCACTGGAGGGGATTTCTTGGGCGGTAAGAACGGAAAAACATTTTCGTATTCATCTTGCTCTATCGTTTATAGCTATTTTTTTAAGTATATTCCTCAATCTTTCGTATTCGGAGTACTTGATCGTTATGTTTTTAATAGTATTTGGGCTGGTGATAGAAATGATAAATACA
>CAYMOO010000029.1:0-1204 GCA_964392185.1 uncultured Gammaproteobacteria bacterium | reverse complement strand
GCAGGATATCAAAGTCGCCAAAGATGTCGCTGCTGGAGCGATGCTTATATTTTCTGTTGGTTCTCTGGCGATAGCGATTATAATATTCGTACCCAAGATAATAGCTCTTCTATTACCTTAACAAATTTATGGCTATTTATTTAATTGCAACAATAATTTCTTTTGTCGTGCATTTCGCTTTGATCGTGCCGTTTATAAATTTTCTGTACAAGTTAAAATTCCAGCGAACTCAGCAAAAAACACTTGATGCTTTTAACAAACCAACACCCATTTTTGATCATTTCAACAAGCATAAAAAAGGCACACCGGTCGGAGGTGGAATACTGATTATTGGCCTAACGACGTTCCTTTTTATTTATTTTTTGGTTCTTTTTGTTATTTTCAACAGACCCATCACTTCAAATTATCCTTCGATAATTGCCGAAATAAAAATAATACTATTAACTTTTATCAGCTTTTCGTTCGTTGTGGCATATGACGAATTAAATAAAATTTTTTTCTGGAAACAGAAAAATTTTTTTGGACTAAGACTGCGTCACAAATTAGTCATTGAAATAATTTTAGCGTTTATCATATCAATCTGGTTGTACTATGATCTAAATATAGATTTTATTAACATACCATTTTATGGTGCGCCGAGCATATCGTTTTTATATATATTTTTTGCGGCATTCGTAATAGTAGCTTTTGCTAATGCAGTAAATATTACCGATGGACTAGATGGACTTGCCAGTGGGATTATGCTTTTTGCTCTCCTGACTTTCTGGGTGGTGGCGCATTCTATAATTGATGTACCAACCGCACTTTTCATCGCTATCTGGGTCGGAGGTGTAATGGCGTTTTTGTATTTCAATATATTTCCCTCTCGTATTTTTTTGGGCGATACCGGAGCGCTTTCATTTGGCGCTACCTTCGCTGTCATCGGTCTAATTCTTGGCAAACCGTTTTCCTTAATTATCATTGGAGGTGTATTTGTTATTGAAATTGCGACGTCCTTATTGCAACTTTTGAGTAAAAAATACCTTAAGAAAAAATTATTTCCAGTGGCTCCTTTACATCTTCTTCTCCAGATGAATGGTTGGCAGGAGCCAAAAATAGTCATGAGATTTTGGATAATATCCATAATTTTCGGTATAGTTGGTCTGACGATGGCTCTGTTAAAATAAAATATATCTATGTCGAATGAAAATTTTTTTGAATTCAG
>CAYMOO010000028.1:0-13838 GCA_964392185.1 uncultured Gammaproteobacteria bacterium | reverse complement strand
AGCTAGCCAAACGAAAAAAAATAGTATTATTTTTTTCGTTTGGCCACGCAGAGAGCCATTATGGGCAATATGGTGGCGCATGTATATAAACCACACAAAATATGCCAATAATCTTATGAAATATAAAGTTGCCGTTACGTTGCTTCTGAAAGCAGAAAAACCATAAGAAAATATCAGGCCAAGGCTCAAGAAAATAAAAAATCTATATGTCCATTTATAGCATTTTATCGCTTTTTTTAGCGGGGTGAGTTTATATACTATCATCAAATATAAAATCCATATTCCCAGAGCTATTTCATAAACATAGAAAGATTTAACCACATCAATATTTATTCTGCCGATCTGACCCAAAGCATACAACAGCAAAGTGATATGCATATCATTTATTAATTACGGAATATTGATAATGTTTGGCTCTAACCAAGAAGGAATGGAAGCTCATTACAAATGAATAAACAAAACCGGGGATTCCATCTCTAAACCCTAGATAAAAAAAATATGTAAGCATAAATTTAGCCGGTGGGTATAAAAGAAGCTTCAGAATAGTGGGTTTTTCTCCCTTATCCAATAATTCCTTAGCTCTTATTGTGCTGTAGGTGTTTATTTCCCGGAGAAAACTTCGTATCGTCTGATGTGGATAATGCTCTAAATATCCAGATAGGACTGTGGTCTTACCATCACAATCAAACACTTCATGAACCATCCCCTTCCACTTTCCGGAGTTTTTCTTAACCAATCTTATAATTCCTCTTCTTCTCGCCTTGGATACCTCACCATACTTGAGATCCGTTCCCCAAAACCAATCACGTCGTCTAATATAATAAGCGTCGGCCTTGGTTGCATTTACCACTTCTATAATTTCCTTTTCGAGGTCTTCCGAGACAACCTCATCTGAGTCGAGAAATAAAATCCATTCACCGCGGGCATTTTGCATTGCTTCGTTCCTCTGATCAGAAAAATTACCCTCCATTCTCCTACTTATTACTCTAGCACCAAGTTTTTCAAGCATTATCTTGGTGTTATCCGTCGACATATCATCAATAGCCAACACTTCATCGCAAAATGATACGGATCTAATGCATTTTTCAATAGTGCTATCGTTATTCTTTGTTAGGATTACCGCCGACAATCTTATGTTTTCCATACTTTATGGTATATTTTACCAATTTCCTTCGCTGTCTTTGCGGCATCGAACCTTACCCTCGCTCTCTCAACTGCCTTATTTTGAAGTGACTGCCGGTAATTTTTATCAAGTATAAGTTTTTCTAGCACATTACATATCTCAGAAGTAGACACGTTGTCTAAGCAAATTCCTGCATTTCCCACAACTTCCGGAATAGCGCCCGTATTGGAGGATACGACGACCAAACCGCTTGCCATGGCCTCGACGAGCACCATACCATACTGTTCTTGCCACGTCCGTGTAATTTTAGAGGGTGCTATCAATATATCACAGTTATGGTAAGCATCATACATATCCTCATATTCTAAGGCGAGAACACGGGCCGATCCGTTAATTCCAGCTTCTTTTATCCTTTTAAAAATACGTGCTTTAAGTGGCCCTGATCCGACGATCTGAAATTCGATTTTTGTTGGCACTCTTGAAATTAGTCTGATAACCGCCTCGAGCCCTTCCATAACCCCCTTCTCCTCTACAAGACGACCCACGAATAATATTTTTACATTACTATGAGATATTTTTTTATTATGATTAAATTTGTTTAAATCGACGCCTAACTGCACAACCGATATCTTATTAGCCGGAACTCCTTCCTCAACTAATACATTTTTTGCTTTTTCCGTATAGCAAACGGCATGATCAACCGAATCCAAAACATAATACTTAATCCGCTTCTTTGCCGCTATTGACTCATTATTATTAGGGACAACTTCCCAGGAAGTAATAATTAGTTTTTTTATTTTATTTTTCCTTCTTAAACGAGCCAATTGGTAGCTGTAATAATAGTGCGGGTCAGCGGTATGAAATATGTCGAAATCGCCAGCAACGGACTCAAGGTTGTACAAAATCTGCGAATCGCCCAATAGTCTTCGGGAGATAGCATCGACGACAGGATTGTGCATATCGGCGAGACTATAGAATTTCATTGTCTCAAATGGCAGTTTTTCGTGTATAGGTCGTTTCGAGCCGATTCCTTTGATTAAAACATTTGAATCGTTAAAAATATAGTTTTGTCCTTCGAAATTATTTATAAACGCACCCCTGACCCAAGCGACACGAAGCATACTAAATCTGTGTGTATAATTTTTTAAGAGATTTTATATAACCTTGCCAGGAAAATTCTTTCTTTAACTGCTCTATATCTGGAATCTTGCCGTTGCCTTCCGCAAATTTTTTCATAAACCCAACAAACTCTTCATCATCACCTGCCAGTTGAACATATTTATGCATCTCTGGAATTATCGCACTCCCCCACCCCAATACCGGGCACCCCTGACTCAATGCTTCAAGAACCGGATAGTTAAAGCTTTCATAATGTGATGTGGTAATATATGCCGCGGCCTGGCTATATAGTATTTTCAAGTCACTGCGGCCGGAATGGGGAATGACTTGCACATTTTTAGGTAAATTTTTTAATCCTGAAAATGGCCCCACTAATTTGAGGTTAAATTCTGAATATTTTTTTTCCTGAGTAAAAATCGCAAATAGTTTTAAAAGTAAAGGTATATTTTTAACACGATGATTCATCCCAACGAAAAGAAAATACGGTTTTGGTCGGCGCTCCCCCACTTGCAAATAGTCATCAGGAATCCCGAACGGCAAAATTTTAAGTTTATTGTGGTGCACGGGGAATAACAACTCCAGTTCATTTTTAACGATACTAGAACTGACAACGACGGTATCAGATCTTCCCATCATTCGTCGAAGCTGAGCGTTTAATCTGATTTTCGAATAACGATAGAAGTCTGGGTGACGCAAAAAAGAGGTGCCGTGTGAAAAGGATATTACTTTTGATTTAGTAAACAATGGGACCGCCTGATTCAGAGCCAAAAAAACCCGGGGCCTCTTGAATAACTCCTCAATCGGTATTCGAAAATTCATCCATAGTGTTTTTGGAATAATACGATCGTAGATTATGTTATATCCAAGTGATAAATTCTTTTGTTTTTTACAATATGAATATAAATAATATATATTTTCTTGATCATATCTGGATATGGCTGTAAGCAAATCGGAAGTAAAAGAATAATTACCAAATCGCTTATGACCTGGTGAACAAAGCGCACCTCCGTCAACAGAAATCTTCATATACATATAGAATATATCATCACACCAATCTATTCAACCAGAATAGTTTGCAGTAAATCTACGTCTGAAAATAAATACATAAAATATTATTATTAAAAATAGAGCATTAGTAAACTCCGAAAAGACGGTTATGTAAGAACTCGCAATGTACGAATATTTAGGTATATATATTAAATTTAAGATTAGGTTCAGAATAGATTGTAATGCAAACATTATCAGCACCCACCGAGACTTACCCACTACATAAAGAACGTTCATTATCACTGATGAAAATAATATGAGAGGCAGTGCAAATATAACTATCCTTAGCACTCTTGAAGAGTCGGAATAATCGTGTTTAAGCAAACCGATGACAAAAGGAGCTACTAAATAAACGAATACAGAAATTAACAATCCAAGCAAAAACAGGTATGTCGAATCCCTCCTTATTCTTTGATAAAATTCTCCCGGAGTATTTTTTAACTTCGACAATATCGGTGTCGCGCTAATATTGTAGCTTGCTGCGACAAAAAGCAGTGCATCGAAAAACTTATACCCAGCTGAATAAATGCCCACCTCCCTGCTACCAACAAGCTTTTCAAGTAAAAAGATATCGATTTTCTAGTAAAGCCCAGCGAAAAGACCAATAAGGACATATAAATACGACTTACCTAGTATATCTTTCCAGATTTTTAAATTTGGAATGGATAAAATTTTTTCCGGGAGAAGGTATTTGCGGACAAAAATATAATTGCAGTATGCGTATAATGCATAATAAATTGAGCTCAGAAAAAAAAGTAATGTGAGCGAACGGTACAAAAACAATGAAGTTGCGAGCGAAAGCACAAATATCAAATTAAAAATGACAGCCAATAAGTTCGCCCTATATACTTTCTGGTCCAAAGTTGATAGTATCAGATATGAGCCTGAGAGGGCGTTAGAAACAGCAATTACCGAAGATAGTGCTATAAATATAATTATCTGCTGATTGTATCCCCAGATTAAAGCGCTCAATATCATGAAAATAATTACAATCGAAGAAATGAAAAATCTCATTGAAGTCAGTTGTGCCATTTTTTGTTTTCCCGTATCCTTACCGTGAACTATACCATATGAAGTTGTCCCCAGATCTAACAATGGCGAAAAAATACCTATATGTGCCCACACGAGCGTATACAATCCATAGTCATTCGGGCTCAAACTCCGAGTCAAAAAGAGAAAAAGAATAAAAAAAAGAAATTTATTGATAATTGAAGAAATATTCAGGCTCAAAAAATTCTTAAAAAAAGTACTTTTACTCAAAATGTAGAATAAATTTTGCCTTTCTTCATAGATGGTTAGTGGAAGCCTAATAATTTCGTAAACAAAATTCTTAATACGCCCATATTTTCGAAAGAATCTTGCCCTCCCTTTGAACAACATGAAATTTTTTTGCGGATTGGCGGATGATGTTTCGAAATGTTCGTATTCTGTTTGCGTGTCTATACCTACCTTAAAACCAGCCCTCGATGCACGCACGCAATAATCTACGTCCTCATAGTACATGCCGAATCGGGTATCAAATAAACCTATAGAATCTATCACTTCTTTAGAAATTACCATAAATGATCCGGACACAAACTCTACTAAATTGTATTTTCCGCTTGGCTTTCGTGATATTAAGCCACCGCTCAGTCTCAGCTTATCAATCTCCCCACCGTAATATTTTTCCCCATTCTGAAACATCGTAAAACCTCCTATAGAAAATCTTTCTATAAGTTTGAAGATATCATTCTCGTCCATATGTTTGATAGATATATCTGGATTTGCAGCGATAAACACATCATATCCATCGCTTATAGCTGCTTTTATACCATCATTTATACCTTCTGCATATCCATGGCCATTGTGGGTATTATCTATGAAATAAACACGGGCATTTAATTTTTCCGCTTCCAGCTTAAGCCTCCCACATTCAGCGGAATCCGTTTTATATAGTACTATTACCAATGCCAATTTCATATTTTTTGCATATTAACTGTTTTGTCTATTCATAAGCCATAAACGGAAATATGTCAAAAATTCCATATAAGCGAATCCCAGATCCAGCGGGATTCTAAAAACTCCATCTTCATAACCTCTATCTTTTATATATCTGGCATAAAACATATGCAGTGGATATAAAAAAATTTTTTTAAATGAACTTTTCTCTCCCGAAATATACTTCTGATCTGCCTCAGATATAGAATATCTGGTAAATTTACCAAACATTTGAGACAGACTTCTGTAGGAATAATGAAAAATGAAATTATTTAGATTTTCTATACGTCCTTTTACTTCAAAATGCTCATGTACCGATTTAGGCTCAATTTTAGCGCTGTCTTTTCTAAACAACCTCAACATCCTATAATTTTCACCTCCGTGCCTTAGAGTTTTACCTAAAAAATGGTTGTGAAAAGGAATTTCAAAGCCGTTTATTGAATACTGACCATTCAAAAATGCATCTTCTATCAACTGTATCTCGCGTCTAAGCTCATCTGATACTAATTCATCCGTATCAAGGGATAATATCCAATCATACTTGGCGGCTTCCAGACCTATTCGCCGCTTCTTTCCCAGATTATTTTCATTTGTTTGGATTATTTTAGCCCCAAACTTGGAAGCTATATGTAAAGTGGCGTCAGTAGAATGATTGTCGATTATAACCACTTCATCGGCTAATCCAGCGACAGATTGCAAAGACTTGCCAATAATATCAGCAGAATTCTTTGTAATCATAATGACGGATATATGCATAAGTTTCAGTATATTAGCATAATAATTTTGCGTTTGAACAACCGAACATTCTCCTGAAAGGATATTTAATCAGCTCCCTCAGATTTGATCATAGTTTCCATTGTAATATAGAGATGGTTATTATATAATTCCTGCTATACTATAGGTATATTTTTAAATTATTTTAAGCCGTCGGATCAATGAAAAACCTAATATCAATCGTAGTACCCATTCGTAACGAGTGGCCTAATCTGGAAGATTTGGTCATGCGTCTGGACAAATCTCTTCGCAACGCAGATTATCAGTATGAAATAATCGCTGTTGACGACTACTCTACCGACGAAAGCCTTCAGCTTCTCAAAACACTTGCGCAAATATATCCTATAAAAATACATAAAAAAAGAGGAGTTATTGGTAAGGGGTCTTCCATAATCGAAGGATTCGAGCATGTATCTGGTGGAATTGTGGTAACTCTGGACGCAGATCTTTCTTATCCACCGGAAAATATAGTCGGTATGCTAAAAAAAATTCCGGAATACGATGTTGTGGTTGCTTCAGCCGATTATATGAATGGTGAAAAACGTATTAAAAAACTATTCGCTAAAATATCGCGCATTATATTCGGCAAAATAATTTTCGGACTGGATTATGATGTTCAATCGGGATTAAAAATCTTCAGAAGAGAAGTGATGGACAGCCTTATTCTCAACCCTAGTCGTTGGAGCTTTGACCTGGAATTTCTCTATAAAGCCGATCACGCCGGATACAGCATAGTTAATTACCCTCTAAAATATGGCTCAAGAAAATCTGGTGTGGATAAATTAAATCCGGCTTTAGGATTCCTCGAATTAACAATGATGACTATCAGATATCGTCTAATATCTTCGCATCCTGTATTAATTGATAACGGAACCAAGGAAGAGATCGAAATAGGCTGGAAATCAAAGAGATTTAAACCTTACACAAACTTAAGATTAGAAAACAGTGCCATCAAAACCATCAACACAAATCAGCTCATTTTCGCCGCTATCATCATCCTGATTGTGATCAATCTATTTTTACTCAACTGGAAACTCACGCTCATCGCTTTTATGAGTTTCATAACCATAGTTTATTTCGCCGATCTGCTTTTCAATCTAACTCTGATTTCTTTTTCCTTAAAAAAATCTCCAGAGATAAACATCCCAAATGAAGAACTAAATAAGATCAGAATTTGGCCAATGTACACGATTATATGCCCTCTTTACAAAGAATGGGAGGTTGTTCCCCAGTTTGCTCAAGCAATGAGTGCGCTGGATTATCCCTCCGACAAGCTGGAAGTCATGCTTGTACTTGAAGAAGATGACGTAACCACACAGAATGAGATCAAAAAACTGACCCTACCACAAAACTTTAAAGTTCTCGTAACCCCGCATGCCTTCCCCAAAACGAAACCTAAAGCCTGTAATTACGCTCTTTTACAAGCCAAAGGTAAATATGTGGTTATATATGATGCCGAAGATATACCCGAAAAAACTCAGCTAAAAAAAGCTGTACTTACTTTCGAAAAAATGACAAAAGAAAACGTAGTGTGCCTGCAAGCAAAACTTAATTTTTACAATATAAAACAAAATTTACTGACGAGAATATTTACCTTGGAATATTCTCTATGGTTTGACCTGGTATTAACCGGCCTACACTCAATTGGTGCGCCAATCCCATTAGGCGGAACTTCGAATCATTTCCGCACGGCGAATCTTCAGTTACTCCAGGGTTGGGATCCTTTTAACGTTACGGAAGACTGCGATCTGGGCATCAGATTATTTAAATATGGCTACAAAACAAAAATACTTGATTCAATAACACTGGAAGAGGCCAATAGTAGCTTCTGGGGCTGGTTCCCTCAACGCACTCGTTGGATGAAGGGCTATATTCAAACATATCTCGTACACATGAGAAGACCGCATGACTTCGTCACCGATTGGTCCAATCCCCATCTATTTACTTTCCAGCTAATAGTCGGGGGAAAGATCTTATCAACACTGATCAATCCACTCCTTTGGGTTCTCACAATAGCTTACTTCTTGTTTCGCAACTATACCGCAAATTTCATCGAATCTTTGTTTCTTGATCCGATTTATTATTTAGCGGTAATTTCTTTACTCATCGGTAATTTTTTGTATTTTTATTACTACATGATAGGCGCGGCAAAAAAAGGCTATTGGTCGCTTATCAAATATGCCTACTTGGTACCTTTTTATTGGATCATGATGAGCGTTGCGTCTTGGAGAGCCTTCCATCAAATAATATTCAAGCCACACTATTGGGAAAAAACCAAGCATGGTCTGCATTTAAGACCAGTAGTCTGAGGTAAAAGCATATGCCAAAATCACCGAAACGCAAAACTCTCCATGTTATAGCGAGATATTTTTATCAGTCTGCAACAGATATAGAGGCACATATCGTAAAAACTTACAGTGCATTTAACCCCGAGGAATGGAACATAACAATCCACGCCTCAACCGACACATTAAACAAAAAAAACTGTCTTCGAAAAAGAGAGATGCTGGGAGAAATACAAATTAGACGTTCGGAAGATGGTTTTTTTGGCATTTCACCAAAAATTCAGTTCGACAAATCCGATCTTATATGCCTATACGGATTTAAGCTATTCCCGCATGTGTTTATTTTGATAAAAACTTTGTATTTGAAAATAATGGGCAGAAAAAAATTCACACTTATGCTTATTCCTCAGGGAGCATATGTCCCTTACTGGCAAAAATTCACTCCACTAAGACGTATATTAAAAAAAATATATCATGCTGTACCTGGCAAAATTTTAATAAACCTTGCCGTTGATGGCATACTCACGATGTCAACCTGGGAAAAACAGCAAATGATCGCGGCCAATATAAGAGAAGAAATAATTGTCACCATACCTGATGGAGTTGAGCCTGAAGCATTTGAAGATCTGGATAAAATGGCCAGTAATCTTATCAAATCAAAGGTAAATAAATATGGAAACTATATACTCCAGATAGGAAGAATACACGAGCTGAAAAACTACGAAACGACTCTCAAGGCACTAAGTTATCTTCCAGATTCCATTCACTTAGTAATCGCTGGACCTATTGGGGATAAAAAATACATGAAACATTTATATTCGATTATAAAAAGTCAACACATGGAAAAAAGAGTCTTTTTTCATGGAATCATTAGGAGTTATGATAAATATTACCTAATAAAAAAGGCAAAATTACTTGTACACATGCCCTCATGGGATGCTAACGGCACTATATTGCTGGAAGCAATGAGTCAAGGATTAATATGTATAGCGGCAAACATATGTGCTCCGTCTATGATATTAAAAGATGACATAAATGGATACTTACTTAATCCTAAAGATGATCTAGAGTTGGGTAAAAAAATTCATTACTTAATGAATAATAATGAAAATCCGCGCTTACACCACATGAAAGAAAGAAATAAGACTATAATCCAAGATAGCAAAGCCGCAAGATTGCAAAAAAAACTAGAAATCTTGTACACCTCCATTCTTATGAAAAAGAAATATCCGTATAGACTCCATATCAACAAGTCATTCTGAAGACTTGATTGTGCTATAATACAGAGCTGAAGTATGCAGCTTCATAAAACACTCACCGCGACAATTTTGGTAGTTGCTAAAAATAACGAACGTCATATTACATATCTTCTGAGATCAATAATAAAGCAAAACGTTCATGACTATCGATTGGATAAAATTATTGTAATATGTGATGGAAGCTCTGATCATACTGTATCAAAAGTGGCCAAATACACTCATAAATATCCTCAAATTACGATGGTGTATTATTCCGATAGCATAGGAAACAATGCGAGGATTGAAGCAGTTGCACCCACTATAAGTAGTGATATTACTGTTGTACTTTCAGCAGATATCGTGTTGGGAGGTACAAACTTCTTTCGTGATCTACTCACACGTTTTTATGCTGAAAAAATAATGATGGTATCAGCCATCAGCAAACCAATAAAAGGTCAAGGCTTGAGTTCTAAAATACTCTTCTATCAAAATACACTTTTGTCAGAATTCGCATCATATTGCCGCGACACAAATCTTATATACTCGATCGATCATGAAGCGTATGCTGTTAAAACGAGCTTTCTTTCGGGTGTCAATATACCCAAAAAATTGCCATCCGCCATTTATTTATACTTATTAGCGATATATTCCGGATATTCCGTATTACGGTGCGATTCTGCCAAAGCAATTCTGGTCTCAGACAATGTATCATCCAAGAGACAATCCATTATCGAATTGTTGAGAGACGGAGTCCTTAACGATAAGTTTGGTGATCTTATAAACAGGGAGATTCATATTGCTCCTTTATTGAAAATTACAATATATTTAAAAACGATACTTAATAATCCTATAAATATAACAAAATATATCATACTCACTATCACGATGATAATTATGAAAATGAAAACTGAACCGAAGCATATAATAATGGGTCACAGGTCATATAGGCTCAGACACAAGCTACCTTCTTACTAGATAAATTTTTATCAATACTCTTCATTTTTTATATAAAATATGTTATAATTTAGTGTTCAATTTTATACCCTATAGTATTACCTATTATGAAAAAAACCGGTGTCCGTTTGGCAAAAAAAGCCTCATTCTTACCGATAGCCTTTGTCTTGAGGGGATTTCGGTTTTTGTTTAGAAATATTGTTGACTTTACCTCAGTAATCTGGCCACTTCCTAGTAAAAAACATACCGGAGGCGTTAGATATCTTATTTTTAACTGGAGAGACACTAAACATTCTTATGCAGGCGGGGCCGAGCTTTATATTTACGAGATGGCTAAAAGATGGGTTAAAAAAGGAAATGATGTAACGATATTTTGCGGAAATGACGGTAACAATTCGAGATATGAGATAGTCGACGGCATCGAAGTCATCCGCCGGGGTGGATTTTATTTTGTTTATGTGTGGGCATTTATATATTATCTAGTCAAATTTCGTGGTCGTTACGATGTAATTATTGACTGTGAAAATGGTATTCCTTTTTTTACTCCATTATATGCAAAGGAAAAAATCTATCTACTCATCCATCATGTACACCAGGAAGTCTTCAGAAAGAGTCTCACTCCTCCGTTTTCCTGGCTCGCTTCATATCTGGAAATTCAAATTATGCCTTATGTTTACAAAAACGTACAGGTCGTAACCGTATCTGAGTCTTCTAAAAAAGACATTGAGGATTATGGATTGTCTAAACGGCCTGCTATTGTTCTCCATAATGGAGTAGATCTTAACAAATATAAGCCCGCAACTAAAAATCCGCATCCAATGATGCTTTATGTAGGCCGTCTCAAATATTACAAATCGGTGCATATATTTATACAAGCGGCAAAAGTTATATTGGAAAAATTTCCTGATACAGAAGTAATCATCGCTGGATCGGGAGAGGAAGATGACAATTTATATTCACTTTGCTGTAAATTAAAAATAGACAAAATAGTTAAATTCATGGGAAAAGTATCTGAAGCTAAAAAAATAGAACTGTATCAAAAAGCGTGGGTTTTTGTACAACCCTCATTCATGGAAGGATGGGGAAGTACGAATATCGAAGCAAACGCTTGTGGTACACCTGTAGTAGCCTCAAATGTCCCGGGCTTGCGCGACTCCGTCCGCAATCCATCGAGTGGCTTTTTAGTACCGTATGGACAAACAAAAGAGTTTGCTGACAAAGTAGCTTTGCTTATAACTGACGAAAAAATGCGTCAATATATGTCAGAAAAGTCTATCGAGTGGGCACAAAATTTCGACTGGAACAAGACAGCTCAAGAGGGTTTAGAGATTTTTTCTCGATAAATTCACCTTCATCTTGATGCAAAATCGTATAAACTAATAAAAATCGATTAAGTAAACAAATTTGACCTATAATATTTAGTTATCGTCTGATATAATATAATAATGAAAGATATATTAATAAGCATTTTGATATTCTTTGTCGGACTAACCTTGTACGCCGCTACCATAAGAGGTGTTCCAGGTAATCCGGGCGGAGCTATGGTTAAAAATAATCTTGACCAGGCCTCCAAACCCCTTGAACTCTCTCCAGAAAGAGGTAGGTATTTATTGGTCATGTCTCTTGCTGAAGACCATTCTTTTTCTCTTAATAAAACCTTGGCTGATGCAGCCTTTCCAGATGTCGGATGGCACAACGGTAAATTTTATATCTTTTTTGCTCCCGGCGTATCTGTTTTAGCAATGCCAATGTACATTCTGGGTAAGAAATATCAATTAGCACAAGTTGCGTCTTTTTTTACCATATCGATAATATCTGCTTTAACTCTTGTATTTTTATATAAAATATGCCGAAATATTTTCAAGGCTCCGGTATGGGCTAGTTTACTATCCCCTCTTATATTCGGATTTGCATCCACCTCATGGAGTTACGCTATTACTTTATATCAACATCATATTACTGCTTTTTGCATTATTTCGTCTATTTATGCGGCATGGAAATACAAACAAGCTAAATCCTCGAGTTGGATCTGGGCATTTTTTATATGGCTAAACCTATCTTTGGCAATTGCCGTAGACTATCCAAATGTCATCCTGATGCTACCTGCAATGATATATTTCTTCTTTTCATCGCTTAATATGTCTAAAAAAAATGAAAACTATCGTATAAATTGGAGAGTCTCATTTTTATTAACATCGATAATTTTTATATGCTACGTTATTTTACAAGCCTATTTCAATTATACGAATTTTGGCGGTGTTACTCGCGTAAGTAATACAATCACTTCGTATAAAGGCATACTTGAAGAAAAAGCGGCAAAAAAAATAACTGCCAGTGATACTAATAAAACCGCAGACAACGACCGTAGCGCAACAGGGTTCTTCAATGAATATTCCTTACCGACAGGATTTACCATACTCACTGTGAGTCTTGATCGTGGTATTTTACTATATTCACCGATATTCATATTGGCGCTATTTGGAATTTTAGGAACGGCCAATAATATTTCTGCCGAGAAAGCGGCGCTAATAGGGTCCATTTTTGTTAATTTCTTCTTATATAGCAGTTGGGGAGACCCGTGGGGCGGCTGGGCATATGGACCTAGATACCTTATACCATCAATGGCATCGCTTTCAATTTTTGCAGCTATATGGGTCAGCAATTCAAGATTCGGTTTTCTAAGAAAAGTATCAGCTATGGTATTGCTGTCATATTCGGTTTTTACCGGCTTATTAGGCGCGCTCACCACAAACGCTGTTCCGCCTAAGGTTGAAGCCGATTTTTTAAAAATGAAATATAACTTCTTAATGAATCTCGACTTTATGTTTAACAATCGAAGTGGTAGTTACGTTTACAATTCACAGTTGGCGCAATACATTTCTCTAACGCAGTATTTTTTCTATATATATTGCTCAATAATGATCGTCTCTTATATCTTGCTCTTTTTATTGCCATTTTATGATTCATTCAAGAACAATAAAGTATGAAAATAGGGATATCAGTATCACAAAAATGGCTGCTTCGTGCTAGGCAATGGTCCGAAAGCGCTCCTTGGCTCTTCTTCACCACTATGCTTGCAATAGAGTTTGCAATTATAGCCTCGGTAACCGCCTATTTTTATGATGTGATTGTTTCCTACGGCGACGCAGAATCCCACTTGAATATCGCAAAACGTGTCGTCACAAGCTTAACACCAGGATTGGCTCAGCTTGGTGGCATATGGTTGCCATTACCCCATTTATTTATGGTGCCGTTTATTTGGAACGACTTTTTATGGTATACGGGTCTTGCTGGCTCAATAGTCTCCGGTATTGCTTTCGT
>CAYMOO010000027.1:0-13919 GCA_964392185.1 uncultured Gammaproteobacteria bacterium | reverse complement strand
GAACACTGCTCGTAAACTTCCGCCACAAATACGCCACAAGAAAAGGGCTAGGAGGCCGTTGGTGATGCCAGATAGAGATTTACCCACAAATTTGTGGTGATCCACAACGTTGTGGAGGCTCCAGATAGGATTTTGATGTTTGTGGATGCTTTTTTTGCATCCACAAATGCGTTGTGACTACCACAACTGGACGAAATACTGACCATAAAAGAAAAAATATTTTCAATTGTGAATATACCCCTTGCATTCATCTTAAAAATAGTCTACTATATCTGATACGATACCAATTAGCCTGAAGGTAAGGAGGTGAGCACGATGGCATTCAAATACACCAATTCAAAAGGTCAAGATTACTTCCTTCATCACACGAAGGTAACTCTCCGAGGCAGCGGCAAAACTCAGGATATCTATTACTTTTCAAAAACCGCTGGTAAAAACGCGATCGACGCGCTTCCTGAAGGAAGAATGGTTCTTGAGGTCAAAAAAACCGGCCTCCCAGTTTTGAAAAAAAAATAAGTTGAGCATTGATTTTGATTTCATTTTGTTATATGATTCAAACAGAATGAAACCATCTCAAATAAGCTTTAACACAACTACCGCCTCTTAACCGAGGGGGTAGTTTTGTATATAGCCCCTCGCAAGAAGAGGGGATTTTTTTTAAATTAGAAATTCTTAAACTACATGGAACAACAAAACTTGGACAATCTGCGACATTCTTGCGCGCATTTACTGGCTGCGGCCGTCTTGGAAATCTACCCGGGCACCAAGCAAACAATCGGACCTGCAATCGAAAACGGATTCTACTATGATTTCGACCTCACACAGCCGATTTCGGAAAAAGATTTCGTAAGAATAGAACAAAAAATGAGAGAGCTGGTAAAAAAATGGCCCGGCTTCGAAAGAATCGAGGTAAGCCAAGAGGAAGCAAGGAAAGAATTCGCAAATAATCCTTATAAACTTGAGCTTATCGAAGAATTTTCCAAGGAAGGAAAAACGCTTACATTATATAAATCGGGTACCTATATCGATCTGTGTCGTGGCGGACATACCGAGAATCCGAGTAAACAGATTAGGTTTTTTAAGCTATTGTCGATCGCGGGAGCATATTGGCGTGGCAGTGAGAAAAATAAAATGCTGACACGTATATACGGGACATGTTTCGAGACGAAAGAGGCCTTGGAAAAATACCTATGGCAAATAGAAGAAGCGAAAAAAAGAGATAACCGTAAACTCGGTAAAGAGCTGGATTTGTTTGTGATGTCGGAAAATGTCGGTTCCGGTTTCCCTTTGTTTACGCCGAAAGGAGCGCTTTTCAGAAAAACTATCGATGATTATCTTGTGAAAACAAAAAAGGAACGCGGATACGAATTCGTCTGGACGCCGCACGTAACCAAAAGCGTGCTTTACCATATGTCCAAACACTGGGGCAAATACGACGCCATGTTCAATCCTATGAAACTAGACGACGACGAATATGTAATGAAACCCATGAACTGTCCACATCATTTCATGATTTATCTAAGACATCCACATTCTTATAAAGAACTGCCGCTGCGCTACGCCGAAAATGCGACCGTTTACCGCTATGAAAAAAGTGGGGAGTTGAACGGGCTTTTGCGAGTGCGGGCATCGACCACAGACGATACTCATGTATTTTTGCGCCACGATCAGATCGCGGAAGAATTGGGCAACGTGATTGCAACAATCAAAAAAATCATGACTGATTTCGGGTTTACCAAGTATCGCGCCCGCATATCGACAAGGGATCCGAAAAACCCAGAAAAATACATCGGTAAACCCGAGCTGTGGGATACGGCGGAAAAAGCATTGATCGACGCAGCCAAAAAAGAAAGCTTGGATTATTTCGTCGGCCCGGGCGAAGCGGCTTTTTATGGACCCAAAATAGATTTTATGATCGAAGATGCCATAGGGCGTGAATGGCAGTGCTCAACGGTACAGCTCGATTTTGCTCAACCGGAAAATTTCGGACTTGATTATGTGGATGAGAATGCCAACCATGAACGGGCGGCAGTGCTCCATATAGCTATGATCGGCTCGATAGAAAGATTCATGGGCGTATTGATCGAACACTACGCCGGTGCCTTCCCAGCCTGGCTCTCGCCAATACAAGTAAAAGTCTTGCCGGTATCTGACAAATTCTTGGAATACTCCCACTCCGTAAACAAACGATTGCTGGAGGCGGGGGTAAGAGCGGAGATCGATTTGGGTAAAAAAACAGTCGGATATAAAATCCGTGAGTCCACATTGCAAAAAATACCTTATATGGTTATAATAGGAGAACGCGAATCCTCTAATGCTGATCGTGGTATGATTTCGGTCCGGACGCGCGAAGGTGAGGATTTGGGACAAATGGAAATTAATCAGTTTATTACGAAATTCAAGACACAATTTGAAAAATAAGTTCAGGAGACCGCAGAAAGTAGATAAATATTATGCACTCAATTATAAAATTGAGGCACAAAACCTGCGGGTTATAGATTCAGAAGGTAAGCAGATCGGTTTATTAACTCGCGATGAAGCGATAGAGAAGGCCAGACAGATGGAGATGGATCTGGTGCTTATTTCGGCTCATGCCGTTCCGCCCGTCGCAAAGATAACCGATTTCAAGAAATTTTTATATCACGAGAAAAAGAAGCAACAGGAAGCGAAAAAAGGGATAAAAAAAAGTGTCGTCAAAGACATTAAATTGTCGCTTTTTATCGCCAAAGCCGACTTGGACAGATTGATCAATAAAGCCAAGGAGTTTCTCGAAGAAGGGAATCAGGTAAGTATAAATCTTACGCTGAGAGGTCGAGAAGTCACCAAAAGATTCATGGCGATTGAGTTGGTAAAAAATTATATTGTTGCTTTGGGTGATGTCACCGTCGCCAAGGAACCACGCGTAGAAGGAAGAGTGGTTCGGGCGGTTGTTGCAAGGAAAAAATAATTAATTATTTAACTATGAGTAAACAAAAAACACACAAAGGGGCGGCTAAAAGATTCAAAGTTACCGCAAAAGGAAAACTGTTACATCGTTCCCACAAGCTCCGTCATTTGAGAGCCAGCAAAAGCAAAAAAGCCGTCAGAAATCTAAAAAAATTAAAAGTAGTCGAAGGAGCCATCGAAAAAAAAATTAAAAAGCTCCTCGCTTTAGCTTAATAATTAACTCACAAATATGGCACGCGTAAAAGGCGGAATGACAACAAGAAGAAAACACAAAAAGACATTACAGTTGGCAAAAGGGTACTGGATGACCCGCCACAAACAAATTAAGAAAGCAAAAGAAGCTGTTTTGCACGCCGGAGAATATGCTTTTGCCGGACGCCGACGCAAAAAACGTGACTTCAGAAGCCTCTGGATAATCAGACTTAATGCCGCTCTTCGTGAGTCGGGTATGAAATATAGCGTTTTCATAAACAAACTGAAAAGCAAGAATGTCGAACTGGATAGAAAAGTACTCGCCCAATTGGCACTTGAGCAGCCTTCGATGTTTGCAAAAGTAATGAAATTCGTCCAGTAAGGCAAATACCATTGTCCGGGGATTGATGTCTTGTTATACTAGGATCTTATGGCGACTTCAACAGAATCACTTCATTCTGATTATGAAAAAGACTCTCAAAGAGTAACTAATCTTAACGAAATAGAAGCACTGCATATAAAATACCTCGGCCGCAACGGTAAAGTAAACGAACTCTTCCAAAACATAGGTAAACTTTCTCCGGAGGATAAAAAACAATTCGGACGTGATGTGAACGCACTCAAAAAAAACATTGAACAATCGATAGCCGATTTGCGTGAAAAAATCCAAAATAAAGAAGAAGGGGAAGAAAAAATCGATCCGACGCTCCCGGGCAGCAAATATCCGAAAGGAAGTTTACATCTGGTAACTTATGCGATTGAGGAAATCAGTCGGATTTTTGGCAGACTGGGGTTTATACGGATGACATACCCCGAGGTCGAATGGGAATATTTTTCTTTCGAGGCCCTTAATATGCCATCCACTCATCCGGCCCGCGACGATTTCGAGACTTTTTTTGTCGATGTGCCGCCGGGTAAGGATAAAAAAGAAGGCAGAATGGTGCTGACACCACACACATCGTCGGGACAAATCCGGGAAATGTTGCGGATAAAAACACCCCCGATAAGAATGATCAATATCGCCAAGACTTACCGGCCCAATTGGGATACTACCCACACCCCTATGTTCCATCAATTCGAAGGGTTGTGTATTGATGAAAACATATCAATTTCAGATCTCAAAGGCACGATAGATTATTTCGCCAAAGAATTTTTCGGGGAAGACAGAAAAACCCGTTTACGGCCATATCATTTCCAGTTTACCGAACCGTCATTTGAAGTCGACATAAGCTGTGGTGTCTGTAATGGCAGCGGGTTTGTCGACAAAGAGAAATGCCGTGTTTGTAAATCGGGCTGGCTGGAGCTTGGCGGCGCCGGCATGGTACACCCCAACGTAATGAAATCGGGCGAGATAGATCCGGAAAAATACACCGGCTGGGCATTCGGTATCGGCGTTGAGCGCGTCATGATGATGAAAGAGGGTATTAAGCTAGACGATTTAAGAATAATGTACAGCGGCGATATCAGATTTCTGGAACAATTTTAATATGAATATCAAAATCACATACAATTGGCTGAAAGAATACCTGGACACCGATGCGAATCCATATGAAATACAAAAATACTTATCTTTATGCGGACCTTCGATCGAAAGAGTGGAAGAAATCGAGGGCGACTATGTGTTTGATGTCGAGGTAACTTCCAATCGCGTCGATACCGCCTCCGTACTCGGGATCGCAAGGGAAGCGCAGGCCATCTTCCCCAGATTCGGTAAAAAAGCCGTTTTACGTGAAAGCGAACCGAAAATTGCCTCCATGGGCAAAACCGAAAAACTGAAAATAGATATTATTGATAAAAATACTTTATGTAACCGCTTACTCGCGGTCGTCATAGACGGAGTCGCAATCGGCCCTTCTTCGCCGGAGATCAAAAGCCGGCTCGAGGCTTGCGGTATCAGATCGCTTAACAATCTTATAGACATAACCAACTATGTCATGCTCGAAATCGGCCATCCGACCCACGCCTTCGACTACGACCGCCTAAAGACAAAACAACTCATCATACGCAATGCGAAAAAAGAGGAAACATTCATCACTCTCGACGGAAAAAAACATACCGCCAACGAAAATGATGTAGTGATAGACGATGGCACCGGTGAGATTATAGATTTGCCGGGTATTATGGGTACGGAAAACAGCGTCATAACCGAAAATACCAAGCGCGTTCTTTTCTTTATCGAAAGCAACAACCCGTATTTCATAAGAAAAACATCTATGAGGTTGGGGATAAGGACTGATGCCGCAACCTATAACGACAAAAGACCCGACCCGGAATTGGCCAAAAGAGCGCTCATCCGCGGCATTGAGCTTTACGAAAAACATACTGCGGGTAAAATTGCTTCCGAAATAATCGACATCTATCCACGGCCTGTCGAAACAAAGAAATTGACCGCCGACACCGGATATATCAGAAAAATGATTGGAGCTGACGTAGCAGACGAAGACATAATAAACATCTTGAAATCACTTGGTTTTGACGTAGCGGGAGTAGCCGGAAATCTGGAAATAACTGTACCGACATTCCGAGCTGATGACGTAAACGCAAAAGAAGACATAGTCGAGGAAGTGGCAAGAGTATATGGTTATCACAACCTGCCAAACACCATCCAAAACACCACGTACGTCAAGCAACCAAAAGAAATCGATAATTTTTTCGTCGTTCAGCTGAAGGTAAAAAACATACTCAAGCATCTTGGTCTGTCGGAATCGATGAATTATTCTATGGTCTCGGCAAATATGCTTGATGCATTCGGTATGAATCCAGAAAATCATCTTCAACTGGCAAATACCATCTCCGAAGAAATCAAATTTCTCCGGAGGAGACTTATCCCTTCGTTGGCCAAAAATATTAATGACAACAAAGGCAAAAAAGAACAGCTAAAATTTTTCGAAATTGCCAAAATATATACACCCCGAAAAGACAAATTACCGGAAGAAACTTATAAACTGGGTATATCCGTAAATACCGATTTTTATGATCTTAAGGGCATAATCGAATCGGTTCTGAAAGAGCTCAATATATCCGATTTCGATTTTGAACCCGCAACCGATGGTATATATGCCGCCGGAGTACAGGCGCAGCTGAAAATAAAGGGGACTGTTGTCGGTACTTTGGGAAAAATAAAAAAAAGCTACACGATGAATCTCGGATATGAAGGTAATATATTTGTGGCCGAAATCGGATTTACCGATATTATAAACAGTCATAAAATGCTGCCTTCCTACAAACCACCCCTCCAGTATGCCGTCATCAGACTCGACCACACACATACTATAAAAGAAAACCAAACCTTCGCCGAACTTATAAAAAAAGCTGAAAAAATATCTGCGTTATTGGTAAAAACAGAGCTAGTATCGCTTTATGGCAATAGGCTAACTTTGAGATTCAACTTTTCTTCAAAGGAAAAAAATATCACTGAAGAAATCGCAAAGAAGGAGTTAGAAAAGATAGTCGCTTCATTCTGATGTACAATCCGCAGCTCCTTTCTTTCGAGTCGACGGACAGACTGACATTACCGGGTTTACTATATAATCCGACGAGTCCTTCCAAGAAAGTGGCATTATTTTTACATGGCAACGGCAGCTCGTCGGTTTTCTACAAAACCCATTTCATCCCTACACTGGCTGAAGGCTTCAACTCCAATGGCATCGCTTTTTTTCCATTCAATAATAGGGGAGCACATTACATAAAAACATTAAAACGGATGCTCGACGAGGTGGAAGTGCGGGAAGATTACGGTATGGCATATGAGCTGATAAAAGAATGCGTTTATGATATTGATGGAGCGATAAATTTTCTGAAGACTAAAGGTTACGAAGAGTTTTACCTAATCGGACATTCGACAGGAGCGAATAAAATTGTCGTTTACAACAAATACAACCCCCAGAACGAAATAACGAGATATATCCTTCTCGCCGGAGGAGATGACAGCGGATTATATTATGAATCGATGGGGCGGGAAAAATTTACTCAGGCTTTGGAAATATGCAAAAAAATGGTCGAAAAAGGTAAGGGTAGGAGGCTGGTACCAAAAATATATAGCTCCACGCCTCTTTCGTACCAGTCGCTTCTGGACACGATTGACCCGGACGGGGACTACAACATCTTCCCATTTAACGAGGAAATGAATGGTACAAACTTGGCTACAAAAGAATTATTCGGTGAATTCGACTCCATATCCAAACCAACTTTGGTGATTTATGGCGAAAACGATGAGTATTGTTATGGCGATGTTAAGGGTTGTGTGAAGCTTCTCAAAGATCACGTGAGCACATCCGACAATTTCCGGTTCGCAATCATACCTGGCGCTGATCATGGATTTTCCGGATCGGAAACCGAACTAACCACACATATCATTGAATACTTAATCTAAGTCACCTACGGCGGAACTTCATATTGCCGCTATCGTTGTCTATTTCGGGCAAGCCAAAATGATTACTTAGAGCTCCGATCAATTGACCGACATTCATGCCAGTTCTATAAAAAATATCATCGATGGCGAAAGGCGGTAAATCCGCGGTATTGATTGTGAGATAGTTTGGGTTGACGCCGAGATCGCCAGATAAAGTTTGTGCTATTCCCCAAATCTCTCCGCTGGATAGTTCGTGTGACATATTATAACTAAATTTATTTTTCTTATAAAAAGCAGTTTAATATTGTAAATATATACATATATATTATGCAGTAAAAAGTATAATATAAAAATACAAAATAAAAAAGTCAGTGAGAATTATCACTATTTTTTAGGTAGAAGAAATACTTTATCGGGGGTATAATTTTTACATGTTAAATTCATTATTACAGTATTCACAAATAAAACTTTCGAAAGAGTACTCTTTCTACTACAAAACCTGGCTGTCTTCGTTTATAGCCATAGTCATCGCCAATGCGGTGGTCCATAATCTCCTTATAGATCGTTTTTATGAGATGGATTTAACTAAAATTCTGAGGACAATCAAAGATCCACGTATACCAGGGCTGGAACTTAATGTGCTTTCTTATGCCATAATCACCGCCGTCATGGTATTTTTCATATCACGCACGCTGCCAAAAAAACACACTGTGCCTGTCGGGGTATTATATGGCATGTTGTTTGGTGTCACCATTTTCTGGCCGCATACCCTTGCCAATTTCGTCACGATCAAATACTGGTCGGTGGCAATTGTGATTATCGAAAGCTGCTGGGGTGTACTTCAGGGTGGTCTGATAGGATTCGTAACTGCTTATATCTATAAAGATCACCTGAAAAAAGGTCTACTGGATCAGCTAATGAAAAAATAATCTCCCGACTTAAGGAGAGGGGGAAGGGGTAGGCGTGAGTGTTGCGGTAGGCTCGGAATCCCATGGCCTATTGACTCCGAAGATAATCGTAGATTCACCACTTTGATCTTTCTCATTACGGGCAACGACCTGTAGCTTATAAACGCCATCTTTCAGATTGAGAGTTTCAGTCGGCTCCTTATTGTCGCCGTCGAAGTTCTTGACTTCCGAACCGTTGAGATAAAATTTGATATTTTTCACCGGTGTCAAAGACGCAATTTTCGCTCTGATTTCGACATTGTTTGAATTGACGGTCGAGCTTCCGTTTGGCGAACGTATAGAGACAACCAAAGCATCCGCCGACGCGTCGGATGTATCTTTTGGCGGTTTGTATTTATCCTCGGGTTGTTCGCTTTCCCATTTGTCGATGCCTTCCTGCCAGCGGTTTACGCCATCGGTCGAGACCGGGTCGTTCTCCGATATAACTATAAAATCTTTCGTGTCGTATTGGCCAAGTCGTGCCTCGACTTCGTTGGCAAGTTTGCCGTTGGATTTGGAAATTTTAAGCGACTTGTAGAAAGGGGAGACATCGGAAGGCTCGGTGCCTTTTATGAAATATTCCGACCGTGTCGGATATCCGTCTTTTGGCAGCCCACCCAAATAAGCATCGATCATTGTCGCCTCGATATCGTCGGGTTTATCCATAATCCCATCACCATAGGATTTAAGAAGTTCGTTCATGATTTTATACCATATCGAAGATGCGCCGGTAGCTCCCGATGCTATTTTCTGGTTCATGGCGTGGTTGTCGTTGTTACCCGCCCAGACGCCGACCGTTATCGATTTGGTATACCCGACAGCCCAGTTATCCCGTTTGTCGTTTGAGGTACCTGTTTTTACGGCCACTGTTTTACCAGGAACATTCAAGTAAGAGCGTGTCCCAAACTCCATGGCGCGGGCGTTATTGTCGGACAAGATATGAGAGATGAGGAATGCCACTTCGGGTGAGTAGACCTTCTTTTCTTTGGCTTTTACCGACTTAAAAAGGATTTTGCCGTCGAAAGATTTTATCTCATCGATATCCTGGGTTTCCGTTACGCTTCCGCCACGGGCAAGGGCGGTATAAGCACGGGTCAGGTCGAGCAAAGTCACTTCGCCGCCGCCAAGAACCATCGAAAGACCAAGTCTTCTCATGTTTTCGCTTGTTGGGGCGAGCGTATGCATGCCAAGGTCGTCGGCCTTTGTCATGAAATCCTTCAAACCCAACATCGCAAGCATTTTGACTGCCGGAATATTGAGTGAGTTGCCGAGGGCAAATCTTATCTGGATCGGGCCGTTGAATTTGCCGTTATAATTTACGGGAATATAGTCCTTCATCCCTTCGCTGTGGAATACGGTCTGCACATCCATAAGAACCGTCGCCGGTGTATAACCTTTTTCAAAAGCCAGAGCATAGGCAAATGGTTTGAGTGTAGAGCCGGGCTGTCTCAACCCGAGTGTCGCATTGAACTTACCGAATTCTTCGTTGTTGAAATCGTAGCTGCCGACCATCGCCAAAATTTCGCCGGTCTGGGAATCGAGAACAACTACAGCCGAGTTGCCAAGATCGTAATCTTTGAGCTTTTCTATCTCGTCATGAACTATACTCTGTATTTTGTTTTGTATCTCAAGAGACAGCGTAGTTTTTACTCTCAACCCCTGATTGAGAAGCGCCTCTCCATACTCTTTTTCTATCTGGTCCTTTACATAAAAAACAAAGTGGGGAGCGTTGATCGATAATTTGGGGCTGCTGAACTTCATCGACTCCATTTGTTTTGACGAATCGGCTTCCTGCTTGCTGGTAATATAGCCGTCTTCGCGCATGCGACGTAAAACCGCTTTGGCACGAGTTTTCCAGGCGTCTTTCCGGCCGATAAATGGCGAATAAACACTTGGACTTTGCGGTAAGCCGGCTAGTATGGCCGATTCGAGAATATTCAAATCCTTCGGATCTTTCCCGAAATATCCTCTGGCTGCCGATCCGATCCCCCAAAAACTACCGCCATAGGGAACTTCGTTGAGATACATTTCGAGAATTTGGTCTTTTGTATAACGCCGCTCGACTTCGCTTGCTAGGATTATTTCCTTTATTTTTCTCGATGCCACCTGGCGCGAATCAAGCAAAATATTTTTTATAAGCTGCTGGGTGATGGTGGAGCCACTTTGTATACGTTTGCCCATGAGTATATTCAAAAAAGCTCTTATCATGCCGCGCTCGGATATGCCGGAATGTTTATAGAAATCCTTATCTTCGATGGAGATCGTTGCTTCTTTCATGTATTTGGAGATATCTTTTACACCGACGGGAAAACGGTTTTTGTCTTTGTAGACTTCGTATAAAATTTTGCCGTTGCGGTCATAAAAAACCGTCGAAGAATCGGTGGTTTCGCTGAGCTTGCCCGGAGAGGGCAAATCACGAGAAAACCACGCAAATACAGCAAACGCTCCGATAAAACCCAATACGATTACCGTCAATAATCCCAGTAATCCCCATAAAATTATTTTTTGCCTGATATCGGATTGGGTTTTGCGCCGCTTACGCGGAGAATAAACTATCATAGGAAGCTTACTTAAGTATACAAAATATTCATAAAAATGTGCTATAGTATTCTCGTGAAGAATATACCTTACTTTATTCTAGACTTCGATAGTACCTTCGTAACCGTGGAGGCGCTTGACGAGCTGGCAAAAATCGCATTGAAGGGCAACGATCAAAAAAACAAGATAAACGACGAAATCGCGGCAATCACCAGATCTGGGATGGAAGGCAAAATAAGCTTCCCGGAATCGCTGAAAAAAAGATTAAACTTGTTCAAAGCCGACAAGAATCATATTAAAAAATTAATATCCCTACTCAATAAAAGCGTCTCGCCTTCGATAAAAAGAAATGCCGATTTTTTTAAGGCAAATGCGGGCAATATCTATATCCTTTCGGGAGGGTTTAGTGAATATATTTGGCCGGTCGTCAAAAAATACGGCATACTGCCGGATCATGTACTCAGTAATACTTTCACCTACGATAAAAACGGCAATATCAGCGGCTTCGACCCCAAAAATCTGCTATCGAAAGAAGGCGGCAAAGTCGAAGCGGTAAAAAAACTGGCGCTCAAAGGTGATGTGCTGATAATCGGCGACGGCTATACCGACTACCAAATACGCGAAAAAGGCGCGGCCAAAGCTTTCTATGCATTCACCGAAAACGCCGTTCGCAATACCGTCATCAAAAAAGCCGATTATGTAGTGTCTGATTTCGACGATTTCCTTTTCCGGCTCAATCTTCCACGGGCATTTTCCTACCCTAAAAGCCGGATGAAAATACTACTTTTGGAAAATATCCACCCCCACGCGCAGCAAGCCTTGAAAGAAGAAGGATACGCAGTCGAAATTCTACCGAAAGCACTTTCTGAAGAAGAACTGATTGTCAAAATCCGAGACGTATCGATCCTCGGAATAAGATCAAAAACAAAAGTCACTGCCAAAGTTATCGCTGCCGCACCCAAACTGCTCATGGTCGGCGCTTTTTGTATCGGCACCAACCAAATAGACATAAAAGCTTGTACCGATGCGGGAGTTGCGGTTTTTAACGCTCCTTACAGCAATACCCGCAGCGTGGTCGAACTTATAATAGGCGAGATCATCATGCTTTCACGAAAAATTTTCGATAAAAGCTCCGCTATGCATAAAGGCATCTGGGATAAATCGGCCAAAAACTGCCACGAGATACGCGGAAAAACGCTCGGAATCGTCGGCTACGGCAATATCGGTACACAACTTTCCGTCGTCGCCGAAAACCTGGGCATGAAGGTTCTTTACTACGACATAATAGACAAATTAGCCTACGGCAATGCCGTGCGTTGTAATACGCTTGAAGATTTGCTGCAGGATTCGGACATCGTAACCATCCATGTCGACGGTCGGAAATCCAATACCAATCTCATCGACCGCGAAGAATTCGCCCTCATGAAGAAAGGTGTTTTGTTCCTCAATGCAAGCCGCGGTTTTGTCGTGAATATCGATGCTCTTTCCGAATATCTCAAAAATGGCCATGTAGCCGGGGCGGCTGTCGATGTCTTCATCAACGAACCCAAAAGTAACGGCGAACCATTCAACAGCGTGCTCAAAAATCTTCCCAATACTATATTAACTCCCCATATCGGAGCCGGGACGGAAGAAGCTCAGGAAAACATTGCCAGATATGTAACAGAAAGAATACGACAGTTTGTAGATCAGGGGAGTACGCCTTTAAGCGTAAATATGCCCGAACTGCAATTGCCCGAGGTTCTACGCTCGCACCGGTTCATCCATATTCATAAAAACGTCGCGGGGATTCTGGCAAAAATAAATGCCGTCCTGGCTGAAAATTCGATAAATATCGAAGCCCAGTATCTTAAAACTAACGAAAATGTGGGTTATGTGATCACCGACGTATTTGCAGAATACGATAAAAATGTCGTTAATAAATTGCGCGGTATCCCCGATACTATAAAGGTCCGCGTTCTTTACTAATATGAAGAGCAACATCCACTTCACAGCCGGCCCCTCGGAGCTTTATCCGACAGTTAAAAAACACCTCGAAACCGCCATATCAGAACAAATCGGCTCCATGTCGCACCGCGGTGAAGCTTTTCAGATACTTTTTGACGGGATGAAATCGAAACTAAAAAATTTGCTGAATATTCCCCAAGAACACAAAATATACTTTATGTCTTCGGCCAATGAATGTTGGGAAAAAATCATGGAGAATACGGTTGAGGAAAATTCATTTCATTTCGTGAACGGCGCTTTCGGTAAAAGGTTTTTCGAGATCAGCGCCGAGCTTCATAAAAAACCGGAAAAAATCGAAGCCCCCATGGGAGAGGGTTTCGACTTCGGCAGCATAAAAATATCACCTCAGGCAGAAACCGTTTGTTTCACCCACAACGAATCGAGTACCGGTGTATCTCTGGATTTAGACGGAATATACAATCTGAAAAAAATATACCCGGATAAATTGTTCGCGATTGACGTCGTATCTTCTATACCTTATATCGATATAGATTATTCGCTTATCGACATGGTTTATTTCTCCGTTCAGAAGGGTTTTGGCCTACCAGCTGGTCTGGCAATACTCATTGTGTCTCCGACGGCTTTCGAAAAATCCCTTTATCTTGAAAAAAAAGGTATCTGCACGGGTAGCTATCACCGATTTTCGACTTTAGAAAAATTCGCCCTCAAAGGCCAAACACCCGAAACCCCAAACGTACTCGATATTTACCTCTTGGATAAGGTTCTTGATGATATGAAGAAAAAAACCATCGGTACGATAAGAAAAGAAACCAACACCAAAGCCAAAATACTCTACGACTTTTTTAAAAAAAACATAAACTACGAACTTTTCGTAAAAAAAGAATCCGACCGATCGGCGACGGTATTAGTTGTTAAACCACCAGATCAAAAAACATGCTTGGCAGAACTCAAAAAAAATGGTTTAATAATCGGAAAAG
>CAYMOO010000026.1:339-14309 GCA_964392185.1 uncultured Gammaproteobacteria bacterium | reverse complement strand
GTCATATTTTTATAGGATTTTTAATTTTGAGGAGTATTATACTATATTTTACGTATTATTTACATATATATGTATGTGTTATATAATATGATCTATTGGAGAGTCGTACATTGAAAATCAGGTAATCTGTGAAAGGAGTGCTTATGTCACTGGATCTCAATAAAATTCCAGGTGCAAAGCCTATTCAGCCGGGCGCATCCCCACAAGGGGCGCCTGCTGCGGGGCAACCTCAATCGAACGGACCTCCGGCCCAGCCGGGCGGAGGCAATCAGTCCGTGAACCAAATTTTACAAGCGTTGCAACAGCAAGGTGGCGGACCTCCGGCCCAGCCGGCGGCACCCAAACCACCAGTTCAACCAGGAGGAAATAAGATGCAAATGCCAGGTCAATCTAAGGGATTGTTCAATATCTCCCCCGGCATGGCCGCTGTTTTGGCTATAGTGTCCGGGGCGGTCCAATGGGCCAAGTATGATTTGCTCAGCAACTCACTTGCGTTCATTCCGGCGATTTTTAGTGGTTCAACGGCGACAATGTCCCCGGCAATCGGGTTCATTCTCGCATTGGTAGTCGATCTTTTGCAAAAGATGCTGTGGTCAGGCGTAAATTTCCGAAACGGGCTTGACCGTAAGGAAATGTTTTACCTCACGATGATCGGTCTATTGGTCTGCGCCGAGGTTATGGGCGTGGCCATGCCAATTGTTGTGCCCGATATCAACGGGCTCAACATGGCCGATTTGCCGCAAATTTTTTGGTCACGATTTTTTTACCAGCTCTTCGGAGCTGGTGTGTTTATCGCATTAGGCGGCTTGGGCATTATCATTGGTCTTACGATCATGCCTGAGTTTCTGCACGAAGAAGCGGAAAAAAACGTTGGCACGACCGCCGCTTGGGTTTTGTTCGGGGTCGGGATTGTTGTCGCCCGTGCCATTTTTTCACGCTACACGGGTGCGCCAGTTTTTCCGCAAATCAATTGGTTCTAGTTAAAGGAGAACGACAATGAAAAGTCATCAATCACGCAGAAGTTTTTTGCTCACGCCCCTCGCTTACCAGTTGCTACTGGCAGGTTGTGTGCTTGTCATCTCAGGCTGCGGGTCAGCAAGAGCGCAGTCTGATAGTCAGACCGGTTCAGGATGGGGTGGCAGTGGTGGCTCCGGCCAGGTCAATGGCGCAGTCGCCACCCTCGTGGTCCCGGAATTCAATACCGGCAATTGGGGTTCTGGTAACGGTGCCAATTGGCCGGGCCAAGATGGTAATTGGGCCAATAGTCAACTCACAACCCCTGAGTGGGGTCAGTATCAAAGCCAAAGGCTTTATGAGGCCGTGCCCGCCGAAGCAACACCGGCACCAGGGAATTTGGTGCAAGGCTTCGTTGATTTGGCTTCTGGCAATCAGCCAACTACACAGCCTTTACCACCTACTGCAGAAGTGATCATTATGCAGCCAACGGCGGTAATCCCGCCAACTGCTGTACCGCAGCTACAGGTGCAACCCGCTCAGCTACAGCCAGTGAGCCAAGAACCGGTTCAGGGAAACGCGAATTGCACTTGTGTGTCTCAATACGCAATGAGTGTGGGCAACCCCAACACCGTGCGCCAATGTGGTGTGATGTTACCAGGCGATGAAAGTATGTGTACCCCAAACGGGTGGGTGTACGTGGGGCCTCAACGCTAATATTTTGTCACAGATTGCTTGATCGACACTCCAATAGGAGTGGCAGATTCTGTGTCGATTTACAGGATGATACCGGTTGTTCATAACACCGCGCATCGTCTTATAAGTCGGCACAGCTCTTCTGCCACTCCAAGCAATCTTTCTTATATAATCTAACTACTTATAAATGTCAATTAAAATGATCAGTAAAGAAAAAATCCTAAAGATAAGTAAAAAGACCGGAATACCGGTAAAGATTATTCTCGATGCTCTATTTTCGATATCTAGAGAAAAGGGTCTAGATAATAATCTTTTGATATCTAAGGTAGGGGTTTCAAAGAAAATTCTAAACGATATAAAAAGTGAGCTTTCAGATATCTTAAAACCAACCTCGGCAAATACTGTAATCAAAGATGAATATCTAGAAGAATTAAAAAAATTATTTACTGATAATTACATCTCTGAAAATAATTTATTAAACTCTTCAGTTAACACTCTACCCTCTTCCCCACCTTTGAATCGAGTAGAGACATCTCGTAAACTCGACCAATTTTTAGCTACTCAGTCTACTGTGATACGACGTGCCTCTCTCATGGATTTTTTAGAAGATATTGAAGGAAAAAATATTTTATTTTTAGGTGATGATGATCATACTTCGTTGCAAGTTGCTAAGCTTAAAAAAGCCAAAAGCATTCAAGTGATCGATGTCGACGACAGAATAGTTAAAAATATAAACGATACTTCAATTAAATTAGACTTTAAGATTCAAGTTTTTAAGCACGATTTAAGGGAGGTTTTACCAGAAGGCATTAGCAATAAATTCGACGTGGTTTTTACCGACCCTCCCTATACTCCAGAAGGAGCGAGATTGTTTTTATCTCGCGCGGTCGCGGCACTTGATCCGGATAACAAAGCCGCTCGTATATATTGTTGTTATGGTGTCAGTGACGGATCGAAGGAGCGATTCCTCCCCCTCTATGGGGCGATAATGGATCATGGATTGATGATCCGGTATATTTTCGACAAATTCAACAGATATGAAGGAGCGGAGTCAATAGGAAATACAAGCTCGTTGTTTATACTTGATATAACTCCAAGAACAAATGTTATATTAAAAAATAAATATGATAAACCCATCTACACCTGTGATTGACCACATCTCCGCAAAATTAGTTTTTGAAAAATTCGATTTTGACGATTCAACAATAAAAAAACTTGGAGAAGATTTATGCCGGGAGATAGATCTGAATATAGTTTCAACAACAGAGCATCATTTCGAGCCTATAGGTTATACTGTGGTTTATATTTTGGCTGAGTCGCACTTGGCTATTCACACCTGGCCCGAAAATAAATTATTACATATCGATCTAGTAAGTTGTCGGAAACTGGATAAAAAAGATATAGATAATTTTTTGAATAGCTATTTTAATCATCTGAATATCGTTAACTATCTTTCTTCAATGCATGATATATAGTTTTGTAGCTATATGTCGACCCCTACACACTTTGTAAGTACTTATTCTGCATATAATAATACATATTTAATATTCACATTTAAACTATCTTATAGTATAATCTATAGATAATATGGCTAAAGAAAGTAGTATTTTACAAAGAAGGCACTGGGGTGTGGAAGGTGGATATAATAGTATTTTTCCGCGCGAGATGGATGATCTTATAAAAAATGCCCTCGCCGCCGAAAGAGTAATCCAAATAGATAAAGCCTCCGCTGAAGAGAGTGGTGCTATGCTTGCGTGTGAAGCCTCTCAACGTGTGTTTGCCTCGGCAATGAGTATAAATGGTCACGATTACATATTGGATAGAGAAGTATGGGCCGGCATAATAGATGGCCTGATGGGAGAGATGAAGGAATGGGCGACAGAATCCATCGTGTATGGAGAGCAAAACACCAGTCGATATATCGGCTTTCAAAATAAACTTCGCAGTATTTTCGAGCGTATTGTGGGATCGGATAACAGAAAATATCATCCCGATCATAATCCTTCACCATTAATGCATTGGGATGTTGTTGCATTACTTGCTTCCGACTTAAATACGATGGCCGGATGCACTTCCAACACATTTCATCGCTGGGGTCGGATGAATCTATACGACCAAATGATCCGGCACAGAAAAGAAAAAACAAGAGAGTTTACAAGAACGGAAAAACCGGAGATCCAAGGAATTGTGATAAGTGCTATCAACGCTGGTTCACTACCTGATCTTGGTATAGATCAAAAAAAAGAATATATTGATGGTGTGAATACGGGTCTCACTTACTTATTTCCTCACTACTATCTTGATTTGAAAGTATAAACGCTACGTTTCTGCAGATATTTATATATAATTAAGCTATGCTTAAGCCGGTCTGGGATTGCAAACTCCACGGAGAATTCGAAAATATATTCGATTGTATGATAGCCGAAAGTCTACTTGGTGGCAATGGCAGCGTGGGTACAGTCGAACAAACCATGATGACCTATGGAGTCTCATCACTTGCCGAACTTGCCGAAAAACAAAAAGAAAAATTACAAGGTAATGACAGACTTTCCCAGCTTTATTACAAGATCGAGCTTCCCATGGCAAAAATACTTTGGCAGATGGAAAAGAGAGGAATAACTCTGGATGCCTCAATGTTGAAAAAGATCGGCTCGGATCTTGATGCCGAAATAGATGCTATAAAAAATAATATTCAAAAAGAAACCGGTGCGGGGCTGAATATCAACTCATCTGTTCAGCTTGGACAATTTTTGGCCGAGACAAAAAACATACCCCTCGGAAAGACCAAGACAGGAAAATATGCTACCAATGAAGGAGAACTTATGAAATTTCGGAGCAGCTATCCGATAATAAACGAAATACTGAATTACCGCGAAAAGTCCAAGCTTCGCTCCACATATGTGGATAGTCTAATCGAAAAAGTCGGTGGAGACGGTCGCTTGCATACTACTTATAGCCAGACGGGTGTTGCGACAGGTCGCTTATCTTCATCGAATCCGAATCTGCAGAATATTCCGGTCACCTCTACGGCGGGCCTGCGAATAAAATCATGTTTTATCGCTTCACCCGGATGCTCATTGATCTCATTTGACTACTCACAGCAGGAGCTACGTATTCTTGCCCATTTATCAGCCGAGCCGGCACTTATCGATGCGTTTAATAAAGGGCAAGATGTACATATCGTAACTGCGTCTAAACTTTTTCATGTTTCATACGATAAAGTAACTAAAGAGCAACGTACCGTCGGAAAGACGATAAACTTCGGAATAATCTACGGAATGAGCGGATTCGGCATGAGCTATGGGCTTAATATTCCGCTTGAAGAGGCGGATGCCTTTATAGCCGAGTTTTATGCCTCATACCCAAAAATCAAATCATACTTCGATGCTTATCTTGCTGCGGCGGCAAAAAATAATTTCGTCGAAACTTTGCTTGGCCGCCGCCGGACGGTATTTGATAGACCAGGAAGAAAATTTATCGACAACACGACGAGAAGGATTTTATTGAATTACCCAATACAAGGGTCGGCTGCGGATCTGATGAAAAAGGCGATGATAGACATAGACACAAAGATTCTGCAAAAGAACCCTGTAGTTCATTTACTACTTCAAATACACGATGATCTTGTATTTGAGATTCCGGATAGTATCGAGAGGAGAGATATTTTGATCGATGATATAAAACAAGTGCTGTGCTCAGCGTGGAAGCTTGCAGTTCCACTGGATGTAGACGTAAAAATCGGAAAAAGCTGGGGTAAGATGGAGAAATATTCTGGTTAAAGAAATATGTGCAGCATCTGGGACGATGTTCGAATCTATCTTTCTACATCAATCGATAACAAAGAGAAAACTTCACTATCAACTGCTATAGCCTACTTCAAAAAGGAGGATCGAATATGAAATGGTTTCGACGTCCCAAACAGGTAACTGGATCTATTCTACTCGACGAACATACGTTTTATCAAGCATTCATCAGAGATTTAGAGCGATGTGAAAGTGAAACTATTATCGAATCTCCATTTATTACTACATCACGGATGAAACACTTCGATCCGATATTTCAAAATTTACTGAATCGTAACGTACGAGTAAACATCGTAACCAGAGATCCATCAGAACACGATGGAGATTTTCGCTATATGGCAACCGATGAGGTACTCCGCGCAGTTGAGATGGGGATACAAGTGACGCTTCTTACCGGAAATCATCACCGAAAACTGGCTATTATTGATCGTAAGATATTGTGGGAAGGTAGTTTGAATATATTATCTCAAACTTCCAGTAAAGAAGTGATGAGGAGAATTAATAGTGAAAAGGATGCAAATAAAATGATTTATTTTCTAGATCAGAAGGGATGTGTATAATAGTTTTATGATCAAACATATAGTATTCGATTTTGGCGGTGTGATTCTTGATCTTGATGGCGTGCACACTGGATATCCAAATGATTTAGCAGAAATATTATCTTTACCCACTTCTGTGGCACAAGATATCTGGTCGACCAATAAAACAAATGTCATGGTTGGCATTGAGTCTCCTAGAGATTTTCTTGATCGCATAATAAATCAATTTAATAAGAGCATTGATATCAACCAAGCATTGGACATATGGGAAATGAAAAATTTCATCTATCGAGAAAGAATCGACTGGGATCTGGTTTCTTTTATCGAAGATCTGAGCAAGGGTTATGCTGTTCACATGTTAACCGATCAAATACCTCTAGACAATGGAGCAGCAGATTGGAAACATGATTACGAACAATATTTTCATACAATATTAAGATCATACGAACAGGGATTCAGGAAACCAGATAAAATTGCATACGAAAATATGCTGTCCAAAATAAATGCACAGCCTAATGAAGTAGTGTTCATAGACGACAATACAATGAATATACAATCAGCTCAGGATTTAGGAATTCATGGTATACAGTATGTCTATCGTGATAAGGATGCTTTGATGATGCGCCTTCGTGAACTTGGAGTGCATATGGAGTAATACTTAGAAGTATGTTTGAAAGAATACGTCAAAGTAGTCTTTACTATATATATGTGCCGGGGAGAGGACTTGAACCTCCATACCTTTTGGGTACAGCCTCCTCAAGACTGCGCGTCTGCCAATTTCGCCACCCCGGCTTTGTCCGATCAGAAAAGACTTAGTCGAACGACAACTGGATTATTATAACAAAAACCGGGAATTTGTTCTACTTGCGTTTTATCTCGTAATTGTATGGATAATACAGAAATACTGCTGGGATATCATCTTGAATAACCCGCTGGAACTGAAAATAGGCATCCTTTCTTTGGCGGAGATCCGTCACGGTGCGGCCATCTTCGAGAAGTTTATCTATCTTTACATTGTTGTAGTTTGAGACGTTTCCTTGACTTTGGGTAGAATGCCAGAAGTAATATTGGTCCGGGTCGATTGGCACCTTCCAGTAAACTAATAATAGATCATAATTGCTCGCATCGCCATATCCAATAGTTTTTATCTGAATATTCAACCCTACGTCTTTAAGGTCCTGACTGATAGCTCTTGCGATATCTGTGTATTCATACGATGCCGAAAGATTTATAGCCGCTTCTTCACTAGCGTTTTTTGTCCTATTTATCATACGTCGGGCAAGGTCGGAGTTGAGCGGGATAGGCTTCAGATTAGGGTTATATCCCCAAGATATCGGCGGTACCGGTCCGTTTGCCATGACACCATTTTTTATAAAACGGTTTTTGTCTATAGACATGGCGATCGCCTCCCGCAGCTCCTTCGATTCACGAAGCTGCTCGTTTTTCATATTAATAAATAAAGTCAGTAAAAGACCGTAGTCAACTGTTTCTGTGACTTCAGTATTCCCCCACTTCCGGAAAGTTTCCGCGTATTCCTTTTTATTAGTAACGAACTTATTTATTTCGCCCAGTTTGTATGCATTCACCAATTTTGATTCATCTTCATAAAATTTATAGATATAGTTAGGGAAATCTTCTCTGTTGGAAGTAAGATAGACTTCTTGTATATAGTTGTACTTTGTTTTTATGCGGTCGACTTTATATAGTCCGGCGACTCCAACCAGTGGTGGTTTTATTATAGGTTTATTCAAGTAGGTAGGAAAAATAGGCAGAGCTTTTTTAAGTTGAAATTCTATGATGTTATCGGAGATAATAACATTTTTTACATCAGTGAAGTCATAGTTTATATCTTTTGCGCTGAATTCCTTGCCGTCATTCCAATAAAGGTTTTTTTTAAGATAAAATCGGTAAGTTTTACCGTTATCCGCTACTGTCCATCTCTCGGCCAGTACAGGCTGGATAGCTCCTTTCTCATCAACCCGAACCAACCCGTTTGATGTTTTGGCAACGATTTCGTCGGGTAATTCCTGAATCTGGTAAGAGCCCACTAGACCGACAACAACCCGTTTGATGGTGGTGTATCTGATGATATAAGGAGAGACCGATATAATAGCTGCGACAAGAATTATACTCACAAAAAAACTAATCACGATAACTTTAACGTTTTTTTTGAAGAACGCTGTGACAAGCCAGTAATAGTAGCGGAATTTTTTATTTTTTGAAAGCATGAGCTTTCAGATAAAGAAATTAACCACAGAGATGGTCAGGAAAATCGCGATGAAGACCACGGTTAGCTGAAGTGTTAATTTTTCGATTCCTCTTCTTGTTTGAAAATACTCTCCACCGCCTCCCCATGCGCTTCCGAGACCGGCGCCCCTACCCTGAAGTAGAATAAATACCACAATAAGTGCCGATACGATAATATTGGCAATAAGTAACGCATCTTTCATAAGATATTATTATATCATAGTCAGTTTTTTATTTCTTAGTAGAAGATGGTATTTTTTGGCAAAACGATGTGACTCGTCGCGAAGCGCTCTTATAAGATTGAATGAAGGTCGATTCATTTGCGGGCGGAATGTGGGCATGTGTTCATTGCCAACCACTATGCGATCGGGTCTTTTAGCAATGCCGATAAGAGGTGTAGTGACGGAATTATTTGTAAAGACTGTTTTCACGATCGAAACTTGTGGCTTGCCCCCGTCAACAACGAACAAATCCGGCATCGGCCATTTTTGTTTCAATCTTCTCGATATTACTTCCTCCATCATCTCAAAATCGGAATTGGCGGTCTTGCTTTTTATCTTGAACCTGCGGTACTGGCTTTTATCGGCAATTCCATCAGAAAATACTACCATCGAGGCTGTTGCTTCTTTACGCGATAGATTACTTACGTCATAACATTCAATTCTGGAGACAGATGTGAGGTTGGGGAAAAAATGATTAAGTAATTTGATAAGGTCTTGCGTGCGATCTGCCGATTGATCATATACACTTTCAATATCAGAGCTCAGCGCACGATCATGAATGAGATGTTCAAACTGATAGATTTTATTCCTGAGGAGGAGAGCTTTTTCGTAATCTTGCCTGATTGCCGCTTCATCCATATCTTTTCTAAGACCGGTTATTATGGTCTCTGTTTGGCCTTCGAGAATTTTGATAATTTTTCGGATGTTGTTGCGATATCGTCGTTTAAGACGGCTTTTTTCTTCGACATTTTGGAGTTTATTTATATAACTAGGGCAAGGATTGCAAAGTTTGATTTTTGAATAGAAACAGGGTTTATTGCCGATTTTATGCTGAGTGCAGAAAGGAAATATACGGCGGATAGATTTAAGTATCTCTTCAACGCTATGAGTTGATGGAAAAGGGCCAAAGTACTTCGACTTCCCGTCGCGCTCGCGTCTGACCATGAATAATTTTGGGTATTCTTCTTTGACGGTCACTTTAAGATATAAATAGCTTTTATCATCCCGCCAACGCGCATTGTATTTGGGTTTGTATTGTTGTATAAACTTGGACTCAAGCATTAGAGCCTTAAATTCCGAGTCGGTAGCGATACATTCGATCGAGTCGGCGGATCCGGTAATCGCCGCTTCCTTGGGGTCCGTTTTGGAATTTTCAAGATGTGATAATAGGCGCGCTTTTATGTTTACCGACTTTCCGATGTAGATTATTTTTTTGCGGTTCCTATAGATGTATATGCCATCTATGGATGGCGCATTCTTTATGATATTTTCACGGGTATTGGGAAAAGTTACATTCATAGATTACCTTTAATTTACTTTTTTCTGTTTTTTACAAAAAAGAATATCAAGAAGAATCCACAGATTATAAGTACTGCGAATATAATAATATAGGCTATTTTATAATAATACGGGACTATAGTCACGTTGGTTTTGTAAAAATCAACTCCAAACATTTTTACCGATATAGGGGTAACTGTTTTGCCTTTTACATCCGGGGTTTTGAATGGAAATTTCAATACGACTTCTTCGTAAGGAGCAAGTATTTTGATGACCTCTTGTTTTTTTTCTAAAAATAATTTTTCTGAATCTATTGTCACTTCTTCATTCCACAAATAAACATTTCCTTCATTTTTAATAGTTAAATTAATATAACCATCAGAGCGGCCCATGAGCTTTGTAGTGGTTTCAGCCGATTTGACGACGGCCCTCTTGTTGTCCGACGGTCTGTCGGAGGTAGCCTGAATAGCAACATCTTTAGTATCTGCAAATTTATAGGAACCGGCCGGATACGGGTAGTCCGACTCCTTTCCGTGGATCGCAAGTACTATATGGTTTATATCGAAAGAGCTGAAATAATCTATACCGGAAGTGTTTTCCCAGGTAGGGTCGACCGGGTGCCAGAGATCTTCCTCTTGATTGTAATACTCGGGCCACGCATGAAGAACATCCGATATCAATGACAACGGGCGCAATTGTTGGTCCTGGGAGAATCCGTAACCCTCGATTTCACGGGCGTAGATACCGTTTTTTCTTGCCAAAGCGACGAACGTATCGGTGAATTCGGTACAGATTGCCTGAGCGGGATTTTGCAGTGCCTTGCTTGCTCCCAATCGTTCGGTGTTTTTATTGATTTTGCTGTAATCATATTTTAGATTATTGGTGACATAATCGTAGATTTCCCGGGGTGTTTTCATTGGAAGAATACGTATATTTTCGAGCGAAAAATTATTCTCGTTGGCGAGCAAATATTTTTTTTGGTTATTGAATTGACTGCGAAAAATATCAATTATCTCTTCCCTAGGTTTTGCATATTCGATTACGTCGCCTTCATAAAAAAGTTCAACCTCTTCTTTTGGTTTAAGTAATATACGAGCCATATAATTGCCATCTTCATCTCGGTATATTTTTGCCGGCTTAGGCTCGATTTTGTCGATAAAAGTTTTTTGATAAAGTGTATCTGGCGGGAGTGCTATATCCTGATATACCGGGATTATCTTGTCGTTTTTCAAATGATAGACGAGATCCATATTATAGTATTGCTCTTCTCCAAATACAGCATAAATTGTTCGTGTTTTGGGGTTGCGCCAAATGATCGTATTATCTTTAATTTCATCCGGTGCCGGCTTGGAAACGGCAAGCTTTCTTTCCGATCCGGGGGGCAATTTTACCGTTATCTCGTAACTCGAAGTGTCTTTGACCGTCGGCAACATCACTTCGTATACATTGCCAATCAGTTCAATAAGGCCTGTTTGTTTGAAATGGAGGTGGAATGTATTTTTCGTGTTGATTCCATAATTCGGTTCGTTGAACGCGAGTGTAAGCTGTGTTTTACCGCCGGACGTTGAGAGGGCCGGGTCGACCGGGCCTTTATCGTCCGACGCTTCAAGTGCGGATACTTTGAACGAGTCGGGAAAAGAGAGGGAAATTTTATCTACATATTCTTGTGGTTTGAGGTTTGTTATTACGATGGTAAATCGGACTTCGGCGGTAACGTTTCCATCGGTTTGTCGGCCGGGAACCGTATATTCAACCTTATAATCGTTTTTGAAAGATTCGTTACCGGCGTTTACCGGAAACGCTACTAGTCCGTAGATCAAAAATCCCAAAATAACCGGCAATATTTTGAACCCCATTGTTTCATTATAGAGAAAAAGTTAGATCAGCGCATGGAGATATCGTGCCGTGTGTGAAGAAGTAATTTGTTTTATCCCTTCAATTTTTCCTTGGTATATTATATTTCCACCTTTATCGCCACCCTCCGGGCCGAGATCGACGATGTACTGGCAATTTTTTATGACGTCAAGATTGTGTTCGATAAGTATCACTGTGTTACCATGACTAACGAGTTCGTATAGTGAATTAAGCAAATTCTGCACATCATAGAAATGCAAACCCGTCGTCGGTTCATCGAGAATATACACGGTTTTACCGGTCTGACGGCGTGACAATTCGTTGGCGAGTTTTATTCTTTGTGCCTCTCCACCGGAAAATGTTGGTGCCGGTTGTCCGAGTTCTATATACCCTAAACCAACTTGGTTGAGAAATACGAGTTTTTGATATATCTGTATATGGTTTTTGAAAAAATCCAATGCTTCCTCGACCGTCATTTTTAAGATATCGAATATGGTTTTCCCTTTATACTTAACCTCCAGCGTCTCTTTGTTGTATCTCTTACCTTCGCAAACGTCACAAGTTACATATACATCCGGTAAGAACTGCATCTCTATTTTTATGACTCCCGCACCCTGACATTTTTCACAACGGCCACCTTTGACGTTAAATGAAAATCTACCCTTCAGCATCCCCCGCGTTCGCGCGTCCACCGTCTCGGCAAACAAATCTCTTATGACATCGAAAAATCCAACATAAGTGGCTGGGTTCGACCGAGGAGTTCTACCGATAGGCGACTGATCAACCAAGTACACTCTGTCCGAATTATGGAAACCCTCTAGTCTTTTGTAAGCACCCATACGTTCATTGTAAAAACCGTCTACATGGTATTTTAAGGCAGGATATAGCGTGTCCACCACCAACGTCGATTTTCCGGAACCGGAGACTCCGGTCACGGCAATCAGATTTCCAAGAGGAAGATCGAGATCGACCTTTTTCAGATTGTGCTCGCTTGCCTCGCGTAGTACTATAGATCCACGGTCGGTAACAAGAGGTTTTTTTTCAACTGTAATGTTCTTTTTTCCAGATAAATAGAGACCGGTAAGAGAATCTTTAGACTTTCTCATCGATTCAACCGTACCTTCGAATACTACTTTACCGCCGTGTTTACCCGCTGCCGGTCCAAGCTCAACGGTATAGTCGGACATCTCAATAGTCTCTTTATCGTGCTCTACAACGATCAAAGTATTTCCCAAATCCCGTAAATTCTTAAGAGTATCGAGTAAAGCGGAAACATCCCGCGGATGCAGTCCAATCGATGGTTCATCCAATACGTATAGAACTCCGGTTAGACCACTACCTATCTGGGAAGCGAGCCGAATGCGTTGTAACTCTCCTCCTGAAAGAGTTTTGGCTTGTCTGGAAACGGTAAGGTATCCAAGGCCCACATTTGTGAGAAAAGACAATCTCGTGTATATTTCCTTCAAAATTGGAGTAGATATTTGACTTTCATATGAAGTTAATTTTTCTTGTGATATTCCCTTAAAATATGAAATTACCTCCGTCACCGACATGTCGGAGATCTGTGCGATATTATGACTATCGATGGTTATCGAAAGTACTTCCGGTTTTAGTTTTGCTCCCAAGCATTTATCGCAAATTTCCTCACGCATATATTTTTGCATTTCCATCGCGTTATAATCACCGGTATTTTCGAAATACTTTCTTTCAAGCTCATGCACTATTCCGTCGAATTTTTCCATTATCGCCGTTGGACGTCCTTGTCTGTTGGTTCCTCTTACGCGGTATACCTGACCGGTGCCATATAATAATTTGTCCAGTTGCTCCTTTGTGAGTTTGCCTATTGGTGTATCGAGACTAATTCCCTCTTCGGTTGCCATGGTTTTTAGTAACCGTGTATACCAAGTATCAAGAAAGAAAAATTTGGTAAAAGGCAATATGCCTCCTTCGTTTATGCTCAATTTCCAGTTTAAAACCAGATCAGGGTCGACTTTGAAAACCGTACCGATACCTTTGCAGGTTTCGCAGGCTCCAAGAGGTGAGTTAAATGAAAACATCCTGGGTTCGATTTCTGGTAAAGATAAATTACAGTTCGGACAGGAAAATTTTTCTGAGTATAAATGCTCTTCCTTATCTTCTTTTAGAATGACCAAACCATCTGAAAGTTTAAGGCTTTGTTCGATATCCTGTACCAAACGTGAGCGTACATTGGCTTTATAAACATCCTGCTTCATATCGGAATACGATATGGAAAGTGTATCTATGAAAACTTCTATTGTATGCTTGTTTGATTTAAGAAGGTTAATTTCCCCTTCCAAAGTCTTCTCCTTGCCATCTACCCTCACTTTTCCGAACCCTTTACTTCGCACCTTGTCAAA
>CAYMOO010000026.1:0-329 GCA_964392185.1 uncultured Gammaproteobacteria bacterium | reverse complement strand
ATCGAATAAATCCTTAAATTCTCCTTTTCTGGCTCGGACGACTGGAGATAAGATGGTGAATATGTGCGGTTTGATTTTATCATTGGCGACGAATTCTGACATCCGGTTGAGAATTTTATCAACTATTTCGTCCACTGAAAGTTTACTTATTTCGATACCGCAGTTTGGACAGTGTGGGTGTCCGATGCGTGCAAAGAGCAATCGGAGAAAATCGTATACCTCAGTTATTGTACCCACTGTCGAACGAGGATTGTGGGAAACGGTTTTTTGATCTATCGATATCGATGGTGACAGCCCTTCTATGAGGTCAACATCCGGTTTATCCATAA
>CAYMOO010000025.1:0-14588 GCA_964392185.1 uncultured Gammaproteobacteria bacterium | reverse complement strand
GCCATAGAGATTGCTTATCTGCAAAGACCTCTTCGGTTGTCGGAATATAGCCGCCAAAATTTAGATCCGACTCCTCCATTGGGGTAATTTGGCCATCGTTTTATGGGCCAAGTCGGGGTGATCTACTGCCAGTTTTTCCGCTTTTTCGACAATGGGGAATCCTATATATTCACCTTCGGACATAAGTACTATATATCAGATAAAAGTAGATGTAAAACTAATTTAGATATCTATATGAATTCTTATAATAAAAAACCCAACTTTCGTCGGGTTTTTTATTGAGTCCAGAGGGAGGGATTCGAACCCCCGCAGGCATAAGCCGACAGATTTACAGTCTGTTGCGATTGACCGCTCCGCCACCTCTGGTAATGATCGTTGAATTAGCTCGGATTAAATTATATCATAATATTCATGTCACTCACCGAGCTTGCTTATTATACCCGTAAAGCGGTACCCCTTATCATAATCGGGATATTGGGGATATTTATAGCTTTTTTCACCATCAAAATTATTTTTGAGAAGCCGGTAGTCACCGAACCGCCGAAGCCTTCATACGATGTGGCTTTCGGAAAAATCAACTCTATAGTCATACCCGAAGCCAAATCCTCCAAAGATTTCAAGTTTACCTATGACACTATAGAAGGAGTTCCGATAAGCGTTGCCGAGTCGGCAAAGGTGTATTTTATCCCCGAAACCAATCGTCAGATAGGCTATACACTCAAAACGAATGCCATGGCCGAAGTGCTTGGCTTCGACATAGCCTCCAGCCCCGGACAGGTGGATTTTCCCTATATAAAATACGAAGATGCCAAAAGAAAACTCAATATAGATATTACCCGATACAATTATGAATACCAATATACCCTCGGCGAGGACGATACATTTTTGGCCAATCTTATAAGTGTGCCGTCGACAGCGACCATCACATCTCAGGCAACAGACTTCATCAAATCCTTAAAGCGCTACCCCGACGAGCTGGTGCGCGGTAAACCAAATATAATTTTTTGGAAATTCGACCCGATAGAGAAAAAAATAAATGTCAGTGAATCGCCGAAAGATGCCAACATGGCCGAGGTGGATTTTTATCGGGCGGACGTAAACGAATTACCTAGTGTCACTTCTACATATTTCAACAGTAAAAATTATGTTCTCATGCTCTATCATACGGGTGGTATGCAAGTGATCAAGGCCCAGGTTAAATTTTTTGAGATAGCGCCTGATCAGGTTGGTACTTATCCGTTGAAGTCGGCAGAAACGGCCTGGAAACAAGTTATCGAAGGTAAGGGATTCGTTGTTGGTTCCGATCCGGATGTTAAGGATGTAACTATTAAAGAAATGTTTCTTGGTTATTACGATCCCGACGAATACGCTCCATATTTGCAGCCGGTTTATGTTTTTATGGGGGGGCGGGGAAGTAATTTTGTAGTTTATATACCGGCAGTCGACGATAGTCAAATCACGGCAGAACAAAAGCCCACTTCCGTTCCACAAGGAGAGTAATTATTCCCATTGGGGAGTGCTATAGCTTACATTGGTTTTTAGCCAATCTACAATAAGTCGTGTGTCGGCGAATCTGTCTTGGCTTTTAAGAATGACGATTATATATTCGTGGCCGTCTTTTTTGTAAAGGCTAACGAGATTCTCACCTGCATTTTCGGTGTATCCGGTCTTCAAACCACCAATTCCCTGAATTTCTCCGAGGAGCTTGTTGACATTGGATAATTTATGGAATATCTGATAATCAATATCGGAAATTATTATTTCCTTTGTGCCAACGATTTTTTTGAGTAATGGATTGGTCAGAAGTTCGCGTGAAGCTATGGCCAAGTCAAATGCGGTCGAATATTGGTTGGCGTCGTCCAATCCGGCCGGATTCACGAAATGGGTGCCGTTCATCTTCAGCTCCGCTGCCTTTTTATTCATCAGGTCAATAAATTTGTCATAGCCTACGGCGTCGGCGATAGCATAAGCAGCATCGTTTCCCGAATGTACCAAAAGGCCATACAGGAGATTTTCCAGGGTTATTTTTTCGCCGACAACAAGACCCATGGTTTGTCCCTCATCTTTAACACGGTTGATGCTTACCACATCTTCAGGTTTCATTACTTCCATGGCGACTAGTGCAGTAATGATTTTTGTTGTTGAGGCGGGGTAAAGTTTTTCGTGCGGGTTGAAAGATAAAATAGGTGTAAAAGTCGGGGCGTCGACCACGTAAGTGGCATACGCTGATATTGGTGGATACACCGCTCCGTTTGTGACAGGTACAGGCTCAAGAGTGATCTTAGTCGTATAATTTTGATGTTTGAAGAAACGGTTGCGATTGAGGGCGATTACCCGAAAATATTCCGAGTTACCCGGATAAAAAAGAAATAACAACGTAAAAAACAGAAACAGTATATAGATTCTTGTTCGCATAGCACTCGGAAATATCCTTATTGTACTATTTTTATGCCAAGTTCTTTGAGTTGTTCTTCGGTTGGAGCCGAGGGCGCTTCCATCACTGCGGTTTTGCCACCCGAGCTTGCCGGGAAGGGAACAACTTCCCTCAAGGAAGGTTCACCGTTGATAGCCATCAATAATCGGTCTATGCCCGGGGCAATGCCACCATGTGGAGGTACACCGTAAGTGAAGGCATTCAGCATATGTTCAAACTGGCTTTTTTGTTCTTCGCTAAAACCGATCAGATCGAATACTTTTTTTTGGATTTCGGCGTCATGAATTCTTATGCTGCCGCCACCGACTTCATAACCATTAAGTACCAGATCATGCTGCAGTCCGCGTACTTTTAGCGGGTTCGATTCGAGAAGTCCGACATCTTCCGGATGAGGCGCGGTAAACATATGATGGGAAGGAGCGAATTTGGCTTTGCCCGATCCATGGAAAAAATCCGCCTCTGTTTGTTCGCTGAACAATGGAAAGTCGATTGTCCAGGAGAAGGCGAGTTCGTTGGAATCGTTTTTATTTTTACGAAGGTCGGGTTTATCAGTACCGTATTTCTTCGTTACTTCCTTATGCGAAAGTCTCGGCCACGGAGTTTGACTGATGTGTTTTTCCGGGAATATTTCGGCGACAAGCTCACTAAACATTTTTTCGGTCAAATCCATTATGTCTTTTTGAGTGATAAAAGACATTTCCATATCGAGCTGTGTAAATTCGGCATAGGCGCGGTCGGCGCGTGGATCTTCATCACGGAAGCAGCGGGCAATCTGAAAGTATTTTTCAATCCCGGCCACCATAAGCAGCTGTTTGTACTGCTGGGGTGATTGCGGTAAGGCATAAAATTTGCCTTTTTGCAACCTTGAAGGAACGAGAAAATCACGGGCTCCTTCGGGTGTGGTTTTTGTAAGAATAGGTGTTTCGACCTCGATGAATCCCTGTTTCGCCAGGAAATTGCGGATAAACATGGTTGTTTTCGAGCGGTTGAGCAGATTTTTCAGCATTCTTTTGCGTCTCAGATCGAGATAGCGGTACTTAAGACGCACTTCTTCATCTATTTCATAGCCATCACTGTCTATCGGGATAGGTAAGGCTTGCGCTTTGTTGATGACTTCGACATTCTTTATTTCTATCTCGACCGTTCCGGTTTTTATGTTTTTGTTGATCAATTTTTCCGGCCTTTTTTTTACCAAGCCGGAGATTTTCACGACGTATTCGGTGGATATATCTTTGAGTTGTTCGCCAGTACCGACGCACTGGACTATTCCGGAGCGGTCGCGAAGATCGATGAAGACGATTTTTTTATGGTCACGCTTGGTGTCTATCCAGCCGTATAATTCGACCTCCTGGCCGATTTTGTTTATGGTTTCTTCGATGAAATAAGGTTTCATAGTTGGCTATTATTATAACACTACACGGGAAAAAAGTATTTGAGCATGCCATTTAGCCTTTCCTGGCCATTCCAGCGGTTGACTTCGGCATTATATACAACGTCCAACTTCATACCGGGTGAAAGTTCACTATATCTGTCTCCGGTGGAAAAAGATACGAGCTCCAGGGTCCCTGCCTGCTTAATGGGGTCGGCAACAAACATTTTTATGTGGTTGCCGGTTTTACCCATTTTTTTTGCTTCTATCAGCTCTACTTGGCTATAAAATAGGGGGCTTGGATTGCCCATTCCAAATGGTGCCAACGATTCCAATTCCCGCGCGATTTTTATATTCAGATGATTGATCGACAGTTTTACATCACTTTCGATAATTTTTTCCAGATCTTCCGGTTTAAGCATTCCGGCTGCCTTTTCTTCCGCTTTTTGTGTAAATATGTTGAGATTTTTTTTGTCGATCGAAAATCCGGCTGCCTGTGCGTGTCCGCCGACATCGATAAGATATTTTTTTAGACTACGCAGGAAATCGGTCATATGGAAGACAGGAATCGACCGTGCCGAGCCTTTATAAATCCCGTCGGATTTAGTCATTATTACTACGGGCCGATAGTATTTGTCCATTATTTTAGAGGCGATCAATCCGATTATTCCCTCGTGCCAATTTTCTGATTGTAAAATGATCAGACTTGGAATATTATCGCCGTATTTTTTTACCATCTGTTCCATCGCCTCCTCGATAGCCTCCTTGACAAGACTCTGCCGCGAAGAGTTGGAGTCGCCGAGTGCTGAGGCGAGTTTGTAGGCACGCGTCTCGCTTGTTGTGCAAAGTAGTCTTAATGCGTCTATCGCATGGCTCAGACGGCCGATTGCGTTTATACGTGGTGCAATCATAAACCCGATTTCATAGGGTGTTATCGGTTTATTGGCAATACCAGCCTGTTCCAGCAAATACTTAAGTCCTATCCTCCTTATATTTTTAAATTCCCTAAGCCCGTGCTTAACCACACTGCGTGAAGGTCCCGATAGAGGGACAAGGTCGGCCACCGTACCTATAGATGCCAATGCCATATAATCTGCTGCGAAATTGTTCTCGAGGTTTTTATTGTTGGGATTTTGTAACGATCCGAACTCTTGAAAAAGCATTTTCGCGAAAAAATAAGCGACACCCGAGCCCGACAAAGCTGGAATATGAAATACCGCTTCCGCGGTATCTTCCGGGCCTTTTTCCGGACGCAGATGGTGGTCGGTGACGATTACCGGTATGCCTATGGATTTGGAATAAGCTATTTTATCTCTTGCCGTTATTCCATGATCGACGCTAATTATTAGTGCCGGATCGAATTTTTCTTTTATATTATCGATTCCTTTTTGCGAAAAACCATAACCTTCCAGTTGGCGGTGCGGTACATAAGGCATAACCTTAAACCCAAGAAGATGAAGTGTTTCCCAGAGTATAGTACCACCTGTTATGCCATCGGCATCATAATCCGTGTATACGACTACCGGTTTGCCTTTCTCTTTGATATCTTTCAATATTCTTTTTGTACTTTCCATTTCCTTGTCATAGCCAAAGTCGGATATATGTATATCTAAAGGAGAAGGTGGATTCATAAATGCGGTTTTGTCTGTTATATTGCGATTTTTCAATATATTGTTGACTATATTCTCGTGACTGTTTTTTTCGTCCTTTACTTCCGATTTATATGTGATTTTCATATTTTTGTTTCTTTATCGATTAAATCAACTTCTTCTTTATTGTCGGATAGTAGATCTATGGAAGATATGGATCTCCCCAACATCCCGAGCGATCCGGAAAGATTAGTTGACTGATTGTAAGCGTTCGTCAGATGTTTGTTGAGCAAATTTAGGGCGGTTTCCGTTTTTTCATAGTCTTTTTTTATCTGCTGTAATGTTTCGAGGATTTTTTTTGCCTCCTTCTGTATTTTCTGCCCTTCAAACGACATGAGAATTGCCCGCAGATATGCGTAGAAACTGAGCGGGGATACGGGTAAGACTCGTCGTGCACCGCTGTAGTCGAATAATTCGGTATCGTTTATTATTTCATAATATATTGCTTCAGAAGGTACATACATGATTGCATAATCAACGGTTTTTTCGGCGGCGTTTATGTATTTTTTAGAAATGTCATCGATGTGTTTTTTAACATCACGTCCGAAATCTTTTTTCGATCTTATTTTACTCACCTCGTCTTCCGCCCGGTTGTATTTTCTGAAATTTTCCAGGGGAAATTTTGAATCTACGGGAATAATTCCCTGGGAAGTTTTTATCACCGCGTCAACTCTTTCACCATTTTTGAAGGCAAACTGCAACTCATAAGCTGCGGAGGGTAAATATTGACTGAGGAGTTCTTTAAGGACATGTTCACCGATATTTCCCCTAAGTTTGGGTGATTTCAATAATTCTTCAAGTTCCTTCATCGATCGACCAATTTCCGAAAATTCACCGATACTTTTTTGTACCGATCCGATGACGGTCGCTGCTTTATCCAGACGGTTGTTGAACATGTCCATGTTATCCGTCATTTTTCTATCCATGTTCAGCGATGAAGTTTCTATTCGCCGGCTTACGTCTTTGAGCCAGTTCACAAGTTCGTCCGAAGGTCTGGATTTTTTTTCCAGATTTTTGAGCCAGTAATATATGGCGGTAAGGATTACCAAACCGATAACCAATATTTCAGCGCCTATTATGAGAGTGTTTTGATCCACACATCGATTATATCAATGCTGAATGGGTTTTTTTATACCAATCCACCACCACCGCGGAAGATTTTTGGTTTAAGCCAGTCTTGTGGTGTTTGCTGCTGCAAGTCTTGTTGTTGCATAGGCTGCTGCTGCACCATCATTTCTTCATTTTGCTGTGATTGCTGGCTGGCTTGTTGCTGCTGTGGCTGCTGTTGTGGCTGTTGCTGAGCTGGTTGTTGCGGCATCGTTCGCGGACGGCGCAGAGCCGGATTCTGTAATGGTGGCTGTTGCATTCGTGGGGCTTGCGGTTGCATATACTGACTTGGCATAGCCGGACGTACCGGGGCTTTTCTTACAGCTCCAAGTTTCATAAGAGCGGCGACTGCCTCAAAAGTTTCCGCCTTGACCGAATACGAAGTGAATGAGTTGGTTGCTGCCGAAATTCCGGCGTAAAGATTCGTCGCCATATCTTTATCCACTTCACATTTTAAGGTAAGTATTACTCGCAAGACGAGTTCCGATACGGATGAGATAGTTTTATCGACATAATTGATTGTGCCGAAGTTGGCGTTAACCAGATGTCGGTCGATATTGATAAGTGTTTTTCCTTGGAATTCTCTCTGATTATCGCTGTAGATTGGTCCCAATATGTTCAGATTGGGTGAATCTATCACGATTATAAAGTCGGCTGAACCACCCGAATAACCGTATTGGACTTTTTGTGGGTCGAGTTTAGGTTGTCCGGCGGCGGGGAAGACGATAATATTGAACATTCCGCCATCGATATTGTAATCAACTTTATCAACGGCACCTTCTACATAAGGGAAGGAGATGGTTAAATTATCGCCGCTCGTTTTGAAAGCTGACTGAATTTTGTCAGCGCCCACCAGATCAGATGTTGGAGCTTTGGAAGCGACAATAGAGGCGTTTTTTCCGAATTTACTTAATGCCAGATATAATGCGGTTCCTGCGGCAATTGTGTCTACCGATGCGTTTGGAGGTAATACAATAACTCCGCTATTTCCTTTGGATATAGCTTCTGAAATCTGGTTTAATACATTAGGGTTTGGCGATTCGGTGGGATTCATAATACTATAAGCTAATTTTTATACTATGAATTTTACCACATCTCCCACTCTTAAGTCAAGTTGGGGATTAAGTAGTATACCTGCTTCTTGGCCTCTTCTGACCTCTTCAACAGGTTTGGCTCGGATCTTTAAAGATATCAGTTTAGCTTTTCCTATAAGATTATTATTTCTATAAGCGTCGATATTGTCTCCAAGGTTGACTTTTCCCTTTACCATCTGAATTCCATATACTTTTTCTCCTTCGATTATGAAATTGGCAAGGATTTTCGCTTCTCCTTTACTATTCTTTTCGTTTTCCTCCTTTTCCTTGATCAGGTCAGACACTTCAAGAAGTTCCTCCAGCAGTTCGTAAATGATTTCATATGTTTTTATTACTACTTTCTCCTGTTTGGCTATTTGACGTACTTCTGAATCCGGCTTAACGGCGAAGCCGACAACTATGGATTTCGTTGTCTTGGCAAGAAAAATATCCGATTTGTGAATCGCGCCTACGCCGCCGAGTACGATATTTATATTCTCATTGCCCGCCAAAGACCCCTTAATAGCGTCCAGTGAGCCCTGCGAATCCGTTTTTATTATCAGGTTTAATTTTTTACCCTCTTCTTTATGAGCATATAGCTGATGAATATCGAGCGGGCCAGTAGATATTTCCGTGGCAGCGGCTTTTTTCCCTTCGACCGCGGTATTTCTTATAAGTGCGCCCACCTCTGGAGTTTCAGAGAATCCTAATATTTCAAAAGGCATAGATGGATGAGCTTCCTTTATTTGTTGTTCACGATCGTCAATAATCGATCTTATTTTGGCCGGAAGAGTGTCGGCGTATATAGCGTCTCCAACCTTTAATAGGGCCTCTTTTATTATTGCCGAGATAACTACGCCACGGCGGTCTTTTTTGGTCTCGATTATATATGCGATGGGCGGCTTAGCAGGATCATATTGTAGGTTTATATCAGAAGATATGAGAAGAATGGTTTCCAAAAGTTCCGGCACGCCCTTACCAGATGTTGCAACGATCTGTACTACGGGGACTTTTCCGCCATGAAGTTCGGTAATCACTTCATGCTTTAATAAATCTTTCTGTACTTTTTCGGCATTAGCGCCGGCGACATCCATTTTATTGAGGGCCACCACCATAGGAATCCCTGCCGATTTTATATGCGAGATGGATTCGATGGTTTGAGGCATTAGAGAATCATGTGCGTCGATTATAAGAATTGCGATATCGGCGACGTTCGCACCGCGCGACCTGAGGTGCGAAAACGCTTCATGTCCCGGGGTATCGATGAACGTGATCTTGCTGGTCGGATATCCTTTGTAACCGGTGTCTATCTCATATCCACCGATTTTTTGGGTAATCCCACCATGTTCTCTTTTCGTAAGATCACTTTTTCTTATAGTATCGAGTAGAGTGGTTTTGCCATGATCTACATGACCCAATATAGCGACGACGGGCGGACGATTATTCATATATTTATCCTGACGATTATTTCTCAGTGTTTTCTGTAGTTTTTTCGTCTGGTTTTACTTCTGTTGTGGAGTCTTGCAGCTGGACAATATCTATGCTATATCCGGTAAGTCTCGATGCCAGATTGACATTGATTCCTTTAGCGCCTATAGCAAGAGGAGCCTGGGCTACATCCACTGTCACTTTCGCATTCTTCGTGGATTCGTTTATCTCCACCTGTTGAATTTTGGCTGGGGATAACGCCGATGTCAAAAACACATGCGGGTCTTTGTTCCACTGGATAATGTCGATTTTTTCGTTACCGCCAAGTTCGTCAGTTACCGTTTCGACACGGGTACCTTTTTGGCCGACACAAGCTCCAACCGGATCGACACTTTTTTGGTTACTGTCGACTGCGATTTTTGCCCTTTCTCCTGGTTCTCTAACGATTACTTTTACCTCTACTGTACCGTTGGCTATTTCCGGAACTTCTCTTTTGAAGAGTTCTCGGATTAAAGCCGGATCCGATCGGGAAAGGATAATTCTCGATCTTTGTGTGATGTCTTCATTAATTTCTTTGAGATAGAAAAGCATCGAGGTATTTACCTGGTACTTTTCGTTTTTGATCTGTTCTTCCTTTGGTAGGACAGCTTCTGCTTTTCCAATATCGACGAAGGCGTTATAGCCGTCAAATCTGATGATGCGGCCCCTGACTATAGAATGCATCTGGTCTTTATAGAAGCTGATTACGGTTTTCTTTTCCGATTCCCTTATTTTTTGCAACATTACTTGACGTGCTGTTTGTGCGGCGATACGTCCAAATCCTGGTGGGGTAATGTCTTTTCCCTCATGGAGTATCTTGGTTTCGCCGTTCTCTCTATTTATTCGGACCGAAATGGTCTCTTCAAACTCATCTGGATATTCTTTTTTGTAGGCCGCCAATATGGCCGCCTCAATTGAGGTTATTACATCTTCGGCCGATATTCCTTTTTCGGTTGCGACCTGATTCAATGCCAGTGCAAACTCACTTTTTATTATTGTCATAATTTATTCTAACACATCTCTGTTATTTTTTTTCAGCTGCCGGTGCTGCTTTTTTCTCGGCGGCAGGAGCTGCGGCTGCACCTTCAGCACCTTCAACAGGGGCTTTTTCCGTCAGTACTTCCGGAGCGGCAGCGGCTGTTATTTCCGGTGTAACACTCTGTTCTTTGTGTTCAACTACGGAAACCACTGTCTTGTCTGCATTATCCAATATTTTGTACGATTTCGATTCTTTAAGGTTGCTTACTTTTATTTCATCGCCAATTTCTTTAAGCGAAGCAATATCAACTTCGATAGAGGCGGGTATTTCGGCTGGAAGGACTTCTATAGTAAGCTCCTTGAGCTGAGTCAAAAGAATAGCGCCTTTGTGGGCAACAGCCGGTGATGTGCCGGTGATGACGACCGGGACCTGAGTTTTTATCTTCTTTGTTAGATCTATTTTTCTAAAGTCGACGTGAAGGATAACTCTTGATACAGGATGACGTTGTACTTCGCTTACCAGGGTCGGAATAACTTCTTTATCGACATTTATATTAACAATCGCGGTTTCTTTGGCGATTTTATATGTCTGGACAAAATCTTTTACACCGAATTCGATTGCGAGTGACTTGAAGTCGGCTCCAAAAATATTTGCAGGAACGACACCTTCTTTACGTAAATTTCTTACTTTTTTTCCCGTAACACTTCTTTTTTTTGCCGTCAATGAAAGTTGATCTTTAGCTGCAGTTTTTGATTTTGCCATACATTAAAAAAATATTAATAATAACTAATTCCGCATCAATTCGATAAGAAATATCTTATCTGCTTTGATGGATGTATTATAGAGTATCGCGCTATCTTTGACAAGAGCAGAAAAGTTTTTATTCAAGATAAAAATATCCTTTGGAAGCCGTAGTGAAAGCTCAAAATCATAGTCGGGAGATCCTAATTGTTTTTGCAGCACCAGCTGATATACACTTTTTCCTTTAACAACGACGGCGGGTCTTATATAGTTTATTTTTATAGTTTTTGCGGTGGCGTGCGGTATTTCTAAGTAGATGCCTATTTTTCTATAGCGTTCAACAGATTCTTGGTAAGAATCGACTTTTTGGTTGTCGATATAGATAGATTGAACTTGGGCATCGTCGGGGAGTAAAGTCTGGAAATAATTTTTATATATTCCGCCGGGAAAAAGATCATTGGGCGAGTTATTCCTTATATTCACCATGAGTGAGCTGCCGACATCGCCGTTTTCAAGAAAGTTTATATGCAGGGAAGTAGACTGATTAATATAGAAGTTGGCTTTGTTTACACCAAGGTTGGCGTCATAAGGGAAGATATAGTCGTTTACACAGGCGGTGTCGTCAAATGTACAACTGGGCGTTATAAGGCGTCCAGTCCAGTAGAGCGAATCAGACATAGTTTGCAATGATTCGTCCTCGAAATTCAATGCGATTTGCTTTTCGTTAAGAGCGGTGTAAATACTTTTTAAGATATCCAAAGAAGGGTTGTCTTCCAGCTGGACAATTAAGCTGTCTGCGACCGCCGATAAAAAAGATTTTTTTTGGATAGAGCCGGGAAAAAAATCTTTTTCGGCGTACAGCTGGGCTTTGAGATAAAAATTATCTTTATTTATTGTCTCTTTGTATTCGGGGACATATATTTGGCCCACACCTTCAAGTATGGTTTGGATAGCTGAAGTAGTGATAAGGATACCACCATCAAAGCCGGAAAACCCCATTTCCCGCTCGAGAAATTTGGTTGCCGCGAGATAATTTTCGTGAAAATCGGGAGAAAATGCCGAATCTCTCAAAAACCAATGTGGTTGATGCAAGTAGTCGCGAATAGGGTCCGGAGGGGCTATATGAGCATTCAGTTGGCCATCGGCATCGTATACGTCATATATCGTTATCGACTTAAGTCCCAGCTTTTCGACCTTCAGTATACCGAATGATCCGATGAAACCACCTCCTGGACGGAGTTCCATATTGTTGGCAAATAGCAGGAGGTACTTTTTTTCTCGTTCCGCAGCGAGTAACTGGTCGAGATGCGGTAATATTTTTTCACTCAAATCCATGGTTTCTATAAGCGAGCCAAGTTTGCGTTTATACCTTATAAGATCGTCATTCCATTCCGGAATTTTCTGATAAAGGGTCAGCATGTCTCGATGGATGAGGCTAGTTTCTTTGATAAGGTTGTCTTTTTGCCTTTTGAGTATTTCCATATCCAGTTCATCACCTTCTTTTTTCAATAAAAGCGAGGCGAACGAGCGGGCGTCTTTTATAAATGGAGACACTTCTTCGATGAGTACTTTGCCGGTTTCATTAAGCAGGATAATATTGTCCGGTATTTCTGCCATCGAAAAAAACAACAGAGTGGGGCGGGAAAAAGAGTAAAAGAATGTACCAACTTTCAGAGAAGTGTCGATGGATTCGATATAAGATTGCGACTTGTCAATTTCTCCCATCTGGATTGCTTTCAATCCGTTGTATACGTAGTAAGTCGATATGCTCAATGGGATAAGGAAAATAAAATGCGCCAATATAAGAGATATCGATGCGACGATCAGCAGACCGAACTTAGAAATTTTTTTCCTGGTTTCTTTAATCGGTCGAGATAATGTTGTGGTATCTAGATAGTTGTATATAGTCAACATCCACTCATGGCCTGGTTCGGCCGCAAACCAAAGTATTTTTTCCAGATCTTCTTTTTCCGGCAGTCCCCGTATCGCATTTATCACCCTTATATCGGTTTTATTCTCTTTTTTGAGATAATCGGCCATTTTTTCGGCACGAGACCGGTTCTGAATCACTATAAATAATTTTTTAGTTTGCGGGCTATCTGCTATATGATTCAAAATCTCATCTTTAGGGTTGATGAAAAAACATACCTGGAATTGCTGCAGATTGGGCGGTGTTACCGGGCTCACATATACCTCTGCATCATAAGTTGATAGTATTTTTTTAATTGCCAGAGTATAAGGCGTTCCCACGGCATCAACTATCAGGTATTTTTGCTTTATTCCACCGTACTCGATAGTATATCGCTGCATTCTTATATTGTATAATGTCGGCAGGGTTATACGTACATATCCTTTGATGGGAAAAATTTTTCGTCGCGATCAAGTAAATCAGATACTCGAGATAAAAAAAGATAAAAAAGTCGTTCTTTGCGGTGGTTGCTTCGACATTTTTCACTATGGACATCTGGTTTTTCTTCAGGCGGCCAAGAAGGAGGGTGATATACTTTGTGTACAATTGGAGTCGGACGAATTTATAAAGAACCGAAAAAAAAGAAGTCCGGTTCATACCCAAGCACAACGGGCGGAGATAATCGCCGCACTCGAGCCGGTAGATGTTGTTATCACTCTGCCTTTTTTTGAAAGTGACATAGAGTACGGAAAGTTAGTGGCCGACATCAAGCCGGCCATAATCGCCGTGACCGAAGGTGATGCGGCGTTAGAGAAAAAAAAGCAACACGCGGCCATATACGGTGCCGAGGTTCGGGTTGTATGCCCGGCCTTTCATTCTTTTTCAAGTTCCAATATAGGAAAATATGAAGGTATTTTTGGCGATTGATCCGAGCGATCAGTTGCAGAAAGAAATATACAAACAGATTTCGCCGATCGTGGAGGATTATCAGGAATTCACCTGGATACCACCCGAAAAATATCATATAACCGTTCAATATATCGGCGACGTGGATGGTGCCACGACACTAGACCAGATGGAAAAAATAATCGGTTCGCTCACTTATGATATTCCTCAGTTCAGTTTGTATGCTCATATGGCAGATGTCCTTATAAATACACGTATATCGTTATATATCGAATTTTTTAAGGATAATAATTTGGAAATGTTAGTTAAGAGATTACAACAATCCCTCGAAATTGTCCCAAAATATCGCTATATGCCTCATATCACAGTCGCCAAATACAAAATTCCCTCGAAACAGCAATATCAGCATCTTAAGAAAAAACTTCAGCAGTTACCTCTTCAAGTAGAATTGCCGGTGGCGAAAATTTATCTATATGAAAGTATTATGGCGCGCCCTTATCCGGTATATAAAAAATTGAAGGAATTTCCCCTATTTGAAAGCTGAAAGACTAGATCTTTAAATATCTTCCGATCAGTCGATCCAGCTCCACCATTTTTATAAGCAACTCAAAGAAGATTATCAGCAGTGTGATAAACAAGCTCTTTCGGAAATCAATCATAAAATATTTTCGGATATTTTTTTCAGATTCGGTTTGTTCATACTGATCGTACTGATCGCTCTTCGCTTCGGATTTAATATGTTCGGAAACAGGCTTTTTTTCCGAAAAGACTATCTTATTGTTTAAGGAGGGTGCTTGTTGTGAGCGCCTCTCGGCGGCTTTTATTTTTTGTTCACGTGTTTTTTTTGGCATACCGGCTATATTTTAACCATATGAGCAGTCTTTTGTAAAGAACATTGTAATTACTACTATAAAACATTAATATAAAATAATGAACTTAAGTCAAAAGAATGTT
>CAYMOO010000024.1:11566-14601 GCA_964392185.1 uncultured Gammaproteobacteria bacterium | reverse complement strand
CCAAACAACCCGGTGCAACTTGCCGGCGGTGTAGGTGTCGGCGAGCCAGTGGGCGTGGGAACGTTTGTGCACCCGCCACCTATACATAATCCGGTTGTCAAAGGTGTTTGTGGACATCCGGCCGGCATGCTTTCTATTGGTGGATTTGACTGTTTACTTACCGGATCAAGATAACCTTGTATTTCATAAGCTCCAGCGGTATCAGGGGCGATGCAGTTGAATTTTACGATTTTAGATTGAGTATCTGTTTTGTCATATTTACAACCAATGTCATTACCATAAAGATTTTTACCGCTTACTAGCAAGCCATTCTGGGTTATTGCACACATAAGATGGGCCCCGGATAATTTGTTGCCATAATTAAAACTACATTTGAACGAGCCATTCCTGTCTACAGTTTGTGGTTCGACGGCTAGACCGGTCAAACAATCAGAGGCGGCACCACTAGTTGGTGTTGGTGTGTTGCCGCCACCGCCCCCAGGTTTGGGTGTGGGAGTATTTGTTGGTTGTGATCCGCCTCCTCCCGGCTTAGGAGTAGGTGTATTTGTTGGTTGTGAGCCACCTCCAGGTTTAGGTGTGGGTGTTTTTGTCGGCTGAGGTCCTCCGCCGCCTGATGGTTGTGGCTTTGGAGTTGAAGTAGCTTGGGGTTTGGGAGTGGATGTAGCCTGAGGTTTGGGAGTAGATGTGGGGTGACTGCCACCTCCGGGGCTAGGTGATGCAGCTAATGCTTTCTTTGCCGTTGTTGAAACTTGCAAGACTCTGAAACTGAACGCCAGACCCAATATGGAGGTGGCAAACATTACAACTATAAGACCAGTAGGCATTGATCCTTTAGAAAGGATTTTACGTGGGAGCAATTTTATCAAACCCATATGATAAATTTATAATCTTATATATCAAATGTCAAACAATCAGTTTTTATATAAAATAAAGATATTATGATATTGGTTTTATTTGCCGTTCTGCTTCATTTGGTATATTACTATTCTGCCATATATAGTCATGTATTGGATTATTGGATTCCCTGGGGCACTATCCATAAGTTTCAGGGCTGGGATTATTTTCAGATTCCTAACGGAGCCTATTCTTTCATAAACGGTGGGGAATTAACAGGCATTCCCCCTCCTGGAGTGGAATCGTATTCTTTTGGATCCGAAAATGTATATCACCCGTTATTTACCTTAATATTAGGATATCCCTTACAACTTATGAAACCTCATACTGGTTTTCTGATTTGGGAATTGTTGCACCTGGTGGTAACTATCTTTATCATTTACTTTTATTACCGTTTGTTTCGACATCATCATCATTTTAAATTCGCGTTAATTATATATTTAATATATTTTCCAAATTATTTGGAAATCTGGAATGGACAGTATCACTTTCTTTTGGATATGACTATTTTTTTTCTTCTAATCGAAATCAATCGTAATAAAGATACTGTTAAGGCAGGCATATTGCACTCACTTGGGTTGTTGGTGAAACCTATTGGGCTTCTATGGATGCCAGTACTTTTTCACGCGAAACGCTGGCGGACTTTATTTTATGGAATTTTTCTTTTTCTTATAGCCACTTTGCCTTTTTCGATCGGAAATCATGATTATTACTACATTTCAAACTTATTTGTCCGCATCGCATCACCCTTTGGCGGCCGACCTTCTATTTTTAGTCTCGACGCGGTACTTAGAAGTATAAATCTTCCTTGGTTTTTACCCATACTTATAAAGTTAGTGATTGCCACATGGTTATTTATCTTTACGAAAAAAAACGCAAAGTATGTATTTGAATCATTATTCTTGTGGACCGCTTTTTATTTACTATTTTATGATCTGGTATTCGAATATCATTACACAGTCTTATTACCCTTTATAATGATTGGACTTGTCACGAAAAATATATTTCAGAAAAAAATAAGCAGATATTTGATGATCTGGCTCGCATTACCCACTCCTTTTGTACTTATGCATTTTTTTCAGATTGGCGCCAAAGGATGGGTGGTCACCGAGGCGGGGTGGATTTTTATGGTTATTTATAGAGTGCTACCTCTTTTATGTTTATGCGTTATTACTGCAAAAAGTATGCTTCACCAAAAAGTTACGACTCCCAAATAATAAGCTACAATCGCCAATATATTTATGGCTGCTCCATATAATAGAAGTCCCCATATTACCATTGACGGGATTTTCTTTATCCAGAATAATATCGAAATCAAAATAAGCGGGGTAATGTCTAGGATATATCTATTGCCTACCTGATGGTATCCTGTTCCGGAGAATGTAATTAGTCCTACCATATATAAAACACATATCGCTAAAATGTATTTGAGAAAACTATTGATTTTTTTATCTCGTCTATTCTCCTTTATTAAGAAACCGAATATCAATAAAAAAAATGGGTATATGAAGAATATGCCATTGCCCATGCTATCTGTTATCAAATACGGTTGTTTGAATGAAAATTTCACTGGGTTTAGAAAGTAATAAAATATATTTCTAGGAATGTACGCGTAAGAGTATTCTTTTCCTTCTTGATGCATTTTTTGTTGGAAGATGTTTTCGTTAATATCTTTTTCCGTACGCATAATCGATAAATCTGTTTGCATATATCGGGTACCCAACTCAAAGGGATTGCCAAAACGTGTCTGATTGTAAAGGGCGAGTCCGGCGACAAAAATGATTGTTATTGCCGGTACCAATAGCAGATATTTGGATTTGGTACGAAGCCAGGCATAAATATAAATTAAGATATAGAAGAACATACCATAACGCGAAAGCCAGGCCAAATTGAAGAACAAAATAGAAATTGTAAGAGAGATGTAAGATCTTATATTTATGAATTTGAAAATGAAAATAAGTGAAATAAGCAGGTAAAAAATCCCGATTATTTGCGCCCCATGCCAGACTCCGCCATTTAGTGCGCAGTATAGATTGGGGGAGCCGAGTCCAAATGCGATCCACAAATAATAAATATATTTTTTGTCTATTTTAAGCGAGAATGTTTTGATTACTTCTTTCAATAAAATATAAAAAAGACCG
>CAYMOO010000024.1:0-11556 GCA_964392185.1 uncultured Gammaproteobacteria bacterium | reverse complement strand
TTTTCGATAAGGGGAGGTACTTGGTCCAGCGGGCTCAAGTAAGGCATGTTTTCGATTTCAAGTGTGGCTCTGGCATCTTGAATGTTGTCCAGCGACTCCTTGGCCTTCTGAACATTTTCAAAAGCAGTCAGGTTATAAATGAAATCACTTGCTCCAAGACCCCCACCTAATAAATAAAACGGGAGTATGAATAGTAATGGTGCCGGCCCCCAGTAGAAGTAATATTTATTTTTAAACAGCGACACATCGAGAATATAAGGTGGGTTTTCTATATATGTCCGTCCTTTGAGGAACGCTTCCATAAGCCAGTTATAATAGGCAAAGGGGCTGCTCGGAGCGTAGTAAAATCTTGTCAATTTGGCTAGATATACGTATATTAAAACTAGGAATAAGAAGATCCAAAATGTAATAGCTTTCTTAATATCCATTGATTAATTTTTCCAGAACTCGCCAGCGTTTTTTTTTGACCGCGTGGGGTACATCATCTTCAAAAACTTTGGTTGCTGCGGTCATCGGTCGTGGAGTATACATCGCCACATACGCTTTTTCGAAACCTACTTTTACGGCAAGACTAACTGTGTTGTTAAACTGTTCATCAGTCTCACCGCAAAAGCCGACGATTATATCGGTGGAAAATTTTATCCCCTTTACTTTTAAGCGTAGTTTTTCAACAAGATGTAGATATTCGGTCGAAGTGTACCACCGGTTCATTTTTTTAAGCATCGTATCATCTCCAGATTGTATCGGGAGGTGGATGAGTCGGGAAATATTTGTGTTTTGAGCGATTACCTCTATTAGTTCGTCGGAAAAGTCCCATGGGTTGGAAGAAACAAAATCGACCGTCTTGAATCCGAGTTTGGCCACCTCATTTAGGAGATAGGGAAACAATGTCGGTATACGTTGTCTGCCCAAATGTTTTATATATATTGGTTTTAATTTTTTTCCATTTAAATCGTATGTCAACTCTTTCTGGTTATTACTTATATCAAAATATGTTTTATCGATATCACGCATTGTTTGGATGTTTTTTTCTCCGATAAGCAAGTCGGCTCCATATGAGTTAACATTTTGTCCCAGTAAAGTTACGCTTTCATATCCCTTTAATCGCAACTCACGGCATTCTTGCAGGATATCGGCGAATGGTCGACTGATTTCGCGTCCCCTTGTGAAAGGTACTACACAGAAGGTGCAGAAATTATTACAGCCATTGGAAATAGGTACCCAAGCGTTTTTTGATTCCTGTCGGACTGGTATATTATCGAAGCCAATTTCTTCAATAGGTAAGAATTCATCGACGCCCGGCATAATCTCTCTTATTCGTTTAAGATACTTGCCCGTTTTATCTCGGAAAGCAAGGCCTACCATACAGCCGGTAACGATGATTTTACATAAGTCAGTCCTTTCCGACTTCATTTGGGTAAGATTATAAACCAGTCCGTACACTCGGTTTTCCGCTTGTTGGCGGACCATGCAAGTATTTATTATGATGTAGTTTGCTTTTTTATAGCTTTCTGCAGGAGTCATTCCACGGGCGCGGAAGGCCGCCTCAATTCTTTCAGAATCGGCTTTGTTCTGCTGACATCCGAATGTCTTTATTAGATATTTCATGTCCGAATATCTTTTTTCATCCGGTCGATTATCATTAGGAAAAATATAAGAAAAACACAGACCGTGATGAAAGCGATAAATTTTTTAACTCCGTCGAGAAACAGGCTTGATATTCCTAACATGAGGGATATTATCCAATAAAAGACTGCAACCCTACGTCTACCCCAGCCTATCTCAAGCAGTCGATGATGGAAGTGTCCCCAGTCGGCATTGAAAGGGGATTTGTTTTCCTTAATTCTTCTCACGATAACATAAGATGCGTCGATCATAGGTATCGATAGTATTAAAATCGCCGTTCCTAGTTTGCCAAATGACAAAATAGACAATACTCCCAATAGGAAGCCCGCCAGCGAGCCTCCGCCATATCCGGGCATGATTTTTTGCGGATAGAAATTGTGAGGTAAGAATCCGAGAAAAGCGCCTGAAATAATAAGCGATAATAGAACTACAGATTGTACCGATATATCATGAGCCGTAAACCTTTGTGAAAGCAAAGCCAAGAAAAAAGCGGTAATGGCAACAAAACCGGGGAGTTGTCCATCTACGCCTTTGCTCCAATTGATCATGTTCATGGTCCATGTTAACCAGAGAATAGACAATAAATCTGCTCCAATCAATATCGAGTGATGACCGAAAAAGTCCAAGTTAAATTTCCACTGGTTAAGCATTATTACGCCTCCGAAGGGATTGGATATGTAGGGGATACCAATTCCAGCCGATACCACAACAGCGGCCACTAATATGTTTAAGCCAAATCGAAGATAGGGCGACATGTCACGATAATCATCGAGTAATCCGATTATGACAAGCATGCCACTACCAAAAAGTATTGCAGTAAGAATCCGGCTTATCGGTAGGAATAAAATCGAAACAACAAGTACTGATAAATACACAGGTACGCCACCGGCTCTCGGAATCACGCCTTTATGGGTGTGTGCCGGATGCGGCCGACGGGATATATCGGTTACTAGAAGCATTTTTTTCGCAAAATGTATGACGGGATATGTTAGTAGGTAAGAGACGATGATGCTTGATACAAAAACTAAGATGTCCATATCAACTTATCAATAGAATAATTTTCAAAAAAATAAACGTGAATCCGATTATATAAAACCAGTTGACATACTCAAAAATTTTTTTCATCAAATGATCAGGAAAAAATAATTGATTGTATATATAAATATTTATAAAAATGAATGCATGCAACAAAAAGGGAATTAAAAAAACAAGCCAATATTCTACCAACTGCTCCTCACCCCATGAGCGGCTATAAAATAATGGTATTTGTGGAGGTATCGAGGGATATCTGAATACAAACAACCCGACCATGACTATATCTGATAATATCAGGGCATACATCATGGGTATATTATATACTTTGGAGCCCGAAAATGCTTAGACGAAGGGTTAATATTCTTTAGGTATCGGATATTGCTGGCAAAGCGCCCGCACCTTGACCTTAATCTGTTTTAAGATTGGTGCATCTGAGATTATTTTTTCCCTTATCTCACTTTTACGCTCTTCGGCGTCGTTTATTTTTAATTTTATTTTAGCTTCCGACACGGCTTTAATAACGGCGTTTATCCATCCGGCAATTTGTTTCATTTCTTTTTCTTTCATCCCACGGCTGGTTATACCTGGTGTTCCTAATCGTATTCCTGATGGATAGAATGGTGGATTAGGGTCATAGGGCACTCCGTTCCTATTTAATATGATTCCTGCCTTTTCAAGTGCCTCCGCCGCTGTATTACCAAGCAGTCCTTTATTTCTAAGATCTATAAGTATGAGATGCGAATCTGTGCCGCCAGTAACCATGTTAAAATCATATTTTTTAAATTCTTTCTCCAGAGCTTTTGCATTGATAATTATTTGTTTGGCGTATTTTTGGAATTTTTTATTCGTTGCCTCCTTGAGAGCGACACCTATGCCAGCTATCGTATGCAGATGAGGGCCACCTTGTATGCCCGGTATTATGGCTTTATCGATTTTTTTTGCAAGTTCCGGGTCTTTTTGTAGACCTTTCGCCGTAGTCATAATCATAGCTCCACGGGGACCTCTTAAGGTTTTATGCGTTGTCGTTGTGATAACGTGAACGTAAGGCACGGGTGACGGGTAGACTCCAGCCGCAACTAGCCCAGATATATGAGACATATCGGCTAATAAATAAGCTCCTACTTTATCTGCGATTTCCGAGAATTTTTTCCAGTTTAGAATGCGGGCGTATGCGGTTGTTCCGGCTATTATGAGTTTCGGTTTTTCTTTTTCGGCTTGTTCGAGTAATTCTGAATAATCAATAAGTCCGTCTACCGCGACGTTGTACGAAACCGATCGGAAATAACGGCTACTCGCATTGAATTTGGCTCCATGCGTCAGATGACCGCCTGCACTTAGCGACAGTCCCATAAGAGTTTCGCCAGGTTTCAAAAGTGCCGTAAATACAGCAAAATTAGCTGGTGATCCGGAATGTGGCTGAACATTGACCGCTGCGACACCAAAAAGTTTTTTCGCTCTATCACGTACTAAATCTTCCAGCGTGTCAACCACTTCTTGTCCTTGATAGTAACGGGAATGTGGGTAACCCTCGGCATATTTATTGCCTAGACAAGATCCAACGGCTTCCTGCACTGCTTTTGAGGTGCTATTTTCCGAAGGAATCATCATCAAAGTCTCTTCCTGACGTTTCTCTTCTTCTTTTATAAGGTTATATATATCCGGGTCCGATGATTTTAGATATGCCATGAGAATACGATATCAGATCTACGGTATAAAAATCAATGATATATAATAGGTTCAATGCAGTGCTTACCCATACAAACCAGAGTCCTCATGCCGCCACAAGATGATATGTATGAAGTATTTAATGAGAGTGTGCCACAGTTGAAGGAAAAAGACATTTTATTAGTAACATCAAAGATTGTAAGCATACATCAAGGAAGATGTATTGAACGATCCAAGGCCGATTTGTCCGCGCTTGTTCACAAGGAGTCGAAGGTGATAGCCAGAAGAGTAAAGTCGCCGATTACCATAACGAATTACGCGATTGTTTTGGGTGCTGGGATAGATCCTTTTAAGGGGCATTATATTCTTCAGCCACAGAATCCAAACGAAATTGCACACGAGATAAGACGGTATTTCGTTCGAAAATATAATATTGAAAATTTGGGGATTATCATATCCGATAGTCGTTCTCAACCATTGCGGCGAGGACTTATGTGTTATTCATTGGGATATGCCGGCATAAAACCACTTATTGATAGAAGTAAATTTGCCGATTATGCTCATTGGGCATCGAATGCGGTCGATTCGCTTACGGCATACGCCGGTCTGTATCTTGGAGAGTCCTCTCAAAGGCATGAGAATACGCCTATTGTTCTTGTTCGTGGAGCTGATATCATGGAGTTCACCGGGCAGGCAACAAGCGAAAATTTTTTCATAACCGGCGAGGATGATTTTTATTCCCCATTATATTTTGGTGCGGATAAAAGTAAAACATGAATATTCTTATAGTGAACAATGGCACGAGAGTGCTGCATAATTTTACAAGAATACTTACAGATCATAATGTGAAGATTATTGACCGCAAATATTTGGAATATAGACATATTTCCTCATTTAATGCGCTAATACTTACCGGCAGCAGCGAGCATAGTATTTAATCGAATCGCGAAGCATACAAGATAGAAAGCGAAATAGTAGAGCAATCACAAGTGCCTATCCTTGGAATTTGTTTAGGTTTTGAACTAATTTGTGAAAAGTATGGAGCGATGGTAAGAAGACACAAAAAACGTATTGAAGGGATTAAAAATATCCGCTTGGGGCAAAAAGATAAGTTATTCGATTCGCTTCATGTGCCTACAGTATATGAAAATCATATTTATCGTGTCGAAGAAGCTCCCGTTGATTTTGATATATTGGCAACATCAGATAGTGGTATAGAGGCTATAAAACACAAAAAAAAGAAGTTGTATGGTGTGCAGTTTCATCCCGAAGTTTATCCGAATCGAACCGATGGACGTATTATATTGTTCAATTTTATTCACATTGCGGACCAACTTTAGTATGAATATCATCAATAAGCCGTGCTTATCTCATATGATCCGTTTTCTTTGAGGATATACGCTTTTGCCGGATAATAGGGCAGTGTGGTAGAAAATTTTTCTTTAGGTATTAGGGCTTTGCCATTATATTCTTGAAAATCTTCATATGTTGACCCTGATACAAAAACTCTTTTTTCATCAAAGTAGTAAGCTGCCGTAAAATAGTCCAGTGAAGACTCCACATAAACAAGATCTCGGTTATTGGCGATAGCGGCGATTTCCTTAAGAGATTTTACGGCATTTTCTCGACCCCGGTTTCGCGTTGCAATTTGCATGCCTAGAATGGTGAGTGTTCCTATGGCTAATAGCGAAAACAATAGAATTTTTGGTTTAGATTTTATTGAGTTTATAGCATAAGCAATGCTTAATAATAAACCAGGAACAGAAAATAGTAAGTATCTCGGTAAAAAAATGGGTTGAAAGAATGATACAAGAAATATTATAAATGGTATACCCAATCCCCAAAAAAGGAGATAGCTGTATAAATGAGATTTATTTTTTATATACCCGATTGATAATATTATAACAATCACCATAGAGAGCAGGATGATGGGTAATAGGTAGTAAGACTCGTAGCCTTTGAAATATTCAAGAAAAGGTTCTACACCGGTATAAAGTATTGCCGGAAAATTAATAAGATCTATCAGGCGAACTTCCGTTATCCAAAAATCAGACGAGGAAAAAGATTTTTGGCTAAGTACAAACAAACACCATGGTATAAATGAAAGTGCCGATATGTGTAGAATTTTTTTTTGTTTAGGATCGTTCGTATTTGTTTTCTTTTTATATAGTAATATGACATATTGGCATATCCATATAAATATCATGAAATAATGGGTGTATAAACCGAGTACCAAACCTATAAAATGCCAACGATTTTTATTGGTCAACATACCATAAAACGATAGCGCAGCAAAAAAGGCCATTTGTGTATACATCCTCGCTTCGAAAGAATAATAAACCATAATAGGGTTAATCAAAAACAGTAATAAATAGATCGTGGCTTTTCTGTAGCTAAATTTGAAAATATCAAGCATTGAGTCGAAAAGGACGTACATTGTTCCCCAATAGAAAAGTATCGAAATTGTGCGTATTGTTACTTCCGAAGAGCCAAATATTTTTATCCAGAAATGTAGTATCACATAGTAGAGAGGTGGATTGAAATCTTTAGCAGTCAGGATTAATAAATCTATGAGTTTTTTATTTGCCAAAACATAAGAAAAAGCTTCATCTCGCCAAAAAGGTTCAATTAAAAATTTAAGCGGTGTTATGCTATATAAAATTGAAAGCATAAGGTATTGTATTATACTTTTTCCGTTACTTTGTAAGTGATTTTTTTACCAAGCAACATTCTGGTATGAGCCTCCAACGCAGGTAAAGAAGAAAGGGCAAATGAAACTAATGGTAGCAAATACCATTGCACGAATAAAAGAGGTATGTATCTTTTTTTTGTTGTTATTTTAAGGTCGTTTCTTACTTTAATGTCTAGATAAATATATAATAATAGTAGGACAGAGGCGGTAGTTAGAATAGAGCCTGACAGTTGCGGGAGAAGAAAACCAAGAACAGTCCGCTTGAAAACAGGATTAACCAATGGTGGAATCGAAGCGCTTACCGTGAGAATAAAAAAAGAAGTTGGCCAGAAAAGATGAGTTTCGGACAGGAATATTAGTTTTTTGAGTTTGGCTTTCCAGCTTATATGAGGAGTGGAAAACATTTTGTTCCATACATAAGATATGTCTGTAGCACCCCATGCCCAACGTTTTTCTTGATCATAGCGATTAAGAAATGTTTTTTTAACTCCCCCAGAGTACACAGCGTCCCCGTTTATAAGCGTGTAAAGTGGTATAGTACGGACTTTTTCTCCTAAAGAAAAAAACGCCTGATAGTATATATGCCAATCTTCCGGAATTATATCCACATCCCAAAAATTTATTTCTTTAAGAAGCCACAGATTGGTTGAATATGTAGATATATGAATCAGGTGTTCTTTTTGTGAGAGGAAAGCTATTCTAAGTATTGAAGACAAAGTTGCCTGTATCCTGACAAAAAAAGGTAATTGCCAGAAGTTGTTGTAGAGTAAAACGGGTGCCCAGTAAAAATGATATTGGTTGTCAGTATCATTCAAGAATTCATATGTCAGGTATGAAAAGTAATTCACCGGCAAAACACTGTCAGCATCACATATAGTGATAATGGTTTTTCTATCATTTATGTTGTTTTTATCGCAGTATGCCGAAAATATTTTTGCGGCCGCCGTCTGATTGCTTGCTTTTCCGGGAGCTTCATGTGACTTTAGGTCGTGATAAGAGGTTAATATATCGAGGAAATATCCACCGAATCTTTTTTTTAATTCTTCTGCTTTTCCCACCGCTTCCCTTTCTCTGTTTTCAAAAGCTAACATGACAATTATAGAACGATATGGGTAGTCGGATTTAGTAATTTTTTCCAGGGTGTTGATGAGTTTTTCAAGCGGCTCTTTGTAATTGGGTATAATAACACAATGAACTATGTTTTTAGCCTCATGACTATCTTCCAGACGAAGGGAAAATTTAACGTTACGGTAAGCAAGAATCTGTCGATAGGAGATGGCAGCGAAATATGAAGTCACAACCGATTTGTAAAGAAAATACAAGTCGAAGGCGATTATGAAATAGGCAACTACGGCAGGGTGGAAAATAGAAAACCACACGGGGAATGTGATGATAAGCCAAGTTAATGACGGAACTCCGATTTCGCCAACGATTTGTATAAGATTTTTTTTCCCAGATGGAGCCATAGTTACGATTATATCACGTTGATTATTCTGATTACTGCCAGGCTTCGCAGTTGATCTTGAACTGACAAAATTTACACCAGGGGCCTACTTTCGCGGGAAACTTACTCGATTTTATGGCAGAGGCGCCCGTTTTTATCTCTTGTTTTACATAAGTAAGATCTTCCGGGGTCCTATTCATCGTGATTTTTTTCATTTCAGTTAGATAATAAAAAGTCATTTTTACCTCATTAATTTTTTTACCATATAATCCTGGGTCTGTTGCCGCCAGTGCGTATATTGAGAGCTGGATATTCTTCTTTAACTCCTTTTCCTCAGGCATGCGGCCGGTTTTATAATCGATAATCTCTATAGATCCGCCGGGCGCTTCGTCTATACGATCTATTTTTCCAGTTATAAAAATTCCCTCATCTATTTTTATCTTGAATATTTTTTCGACAGCAATAACAGGTCTGTTTTTATCATGAAAGTTGTTGTAAAAATCGATGAGCATTTCTTCACCTTTTTTCTTTCTGTAGATTTCATCCTGTTGAGATTCATATCCGACAGGTATCCAAAGTTTTTTATAAAGTTTCAGTAAATAATCCGCATCAACTGAATTGTTTTTTTGGAAATCTGCATAAAATTTTTGCAAAGTTTTATGCACACTTTCCCCAAATGACGCCGCTGCCGACGGCGTTGTCGGGATCTTGAGTAAATATAAATATTTGTATTGCAAGGGGCAGACGCCAAAGCTCTCAAGTTGTGAATAAGAGAAATTTGTCATCGAATGAGCGATTTTTTCTATGTGATCTTCGGGGGCTTTTTTCTGAGAAGTATCAGTTGAAGGCCGGAAATCGAATATGGTGAGTTGCTTTTTGTCGTCCGCCTGCTTTCCTTCTATGCTGCGCACGCGTTCACTTCCTAATGTTTCGGAGACAAAAGGTGATATTTTTCTTATTCTTTTACCGTCGCCATAAAATTTTGCTGCCGTCATGACAACTTTATCTTTAGCTCTTGTTAGAGCTACATAAAAAAGTCTTCTTTCTTCAAGAGTATGGTAATCACCATTAGGTAGAGTTTCTTTTATCAGATTGTCGGGCAGAGGTATCGGCTCTCTTTTGTTATAAGATGGGAAGCGACCTTGAATAAGATTCATTATATAGACAACAGGAAATTCTAGACCTTTTGCCGCATGGACAGTAAGAATATTGACCCCATTATATTGATACTCATCGGCTTCGAAGGTCGACGGTGATTCGCCGATCTCCATGCTAGTATCCAGGTAATCAACAACCGCACTTACCGAATTATCTTCGTTTAGCGATTCAAGAGATTTAAGTTTATTGAAAAACTGAGTTACATTCAAAATTGATTTTTCATCGCCAGCAGACTGTGAATTAGTCATTTTTTTAAGATATCCGGAATCTTCAAGGAAAAAGTAAAGTATCTGGCCGGCAGTATATGATCTTATTAAATTTCTATGTCTTCGTAGCATTGCTGTTATTTCTGTCATTTTTGATTTAGTATTTTCGCCGAAAAGAGGTATATGCGTGCGATATATATCGTATTGTGAGAGATACCACTCCTGTTTAAACAATGATGTGTAGATTTCCATAGCGACCATTAGCGGCTGTGATATTTTCTTAGCAAAGCTAGTGAGTAAGCTAATATCATGATGATCTATCCCAAAAATCGGCATACTGAGAACCCTGTAAAAAGCAGGTGAATCATGCGGGTTATTAAGGCTTTTAAGATAAGCAATAATGTCTTTTACTTCCGGCTGTTTATATAGAGCGGATTTTCCCCAAATACGATAAGGGATACCAAACCTAACTAATGTAGATATGACTGTTTCCGCATGCTTATTTGCGCGTACTAAAATAGCGACATCAGAATACTTAATTTTATCGTTTACCAAATTAGAAATTGACTTAGCTACATATTCCGCTTCGTCTTCGCCCGATTTAGCTATATATAATAGTAGTGATTCTTCGGCATCGCCTTTTTCTTTACCTTTTAATTCTTTAGAAATACCCAGTTGTGCTTCCAATGTATCTGGGTCATTGTATTTTATCAATTGATAGGCATGATCCAATATCGCCTGATTGGAACGATAATTTCTATTAAGGGTAATTGATTTGGCTTTTGTATAGTCTTTCATGAATTGAAGGATGTTAGATACGGAAGCACCACGGAATTTATATATAGCTTGTGAGTCGTCCCCGACGACCGTAAGATGTGGGTTCGATTCGGGCGGTGCCAGCTGTTTGATAAGTAGGTACTGAGCGATATTAGTATCCTGAAATTCATCTACCAGAATATATTCGAATTGATTTCTGATTTCGCTTAATACATTTGGTCGTTTACGAAAAAGTACCAGTAGATAATAAATTAGATCAGAGAAATCCAGCCGGCCATATTTCACTTTTAATTCTTGGTATTTATGATAAGCTTGGACGAGCTCCTGTGATTTGATTATTTCTTCGGCCTCAACGCGATTGTCGGACTTTAGTTTTTTCCAGTAAGATAAATATTCTTCTGGTGTGATGTCTTCATCTCGTAGTCTATCGAAATGTTGTGTGAGGCCCTGTAAAAATTTGTTGGGATTACCCATCGGTCGGAAATAATTAAGAGGAAACTCAAATAAATGTTTCTTGATGAATGAGACTGTTTCCGCATCACTCATTAGAATATATCCAGGATCCAGTCCTATATGTCCACAATGATTTTTCAATATTTGGTCGGCAAAAGAGTGGAAGGTGGAGATCCACATTTGAAATAGACCGTAGGGCAAACTTTCATCAACTCTTTGTTCCATTTCAGCTGCTGCTTTTTCCGTAAAAGTCAAAGCGAGGATTTTTTGTGGCGAAACTTTTTTGTCTAAAATTAGATGTTTAATTTTTTCTACAATCACAGTCGTTTTACCGGTTCCTGCTCCGGCAACGATAAGAAGAGGGCCTTTAGTGTATTCGACTGCTTTTTTTTGTTGAGAGTTCAACATGGAGACATTGTAGCATGCGGTATATAAAAAGGCCTTGACATTTTTTCGATCGCCGATTAATATAAGGTGATAAGAAATTTTTTTCTGATCTT